>JAATGD010000370.1 GCA_015654965.1 Hyphomicrobiales bacterium | reverse complement strand
TTCGACCGTCCCGGCAACGGAACTGCGCGCCATCATGGAAGACGCCAAGGCGCGCAAAGCGCGTCTCAAGGCCGGCGAGATTGAAAAGCCTCTGCCCGGCAAGGTGCTGGCGATGATTTTTGAAAAACCCTCGACACGTACCCGCGTGTCGTTCGATGTCGGCATGCGCCAGCTTAGCGGCGAGACATTGATGCTGACCGGCTCTGAAATGCAGCTCGGCCGCAGCGAGACCATTGCTGATACAGCGAAGGTCTTGTCGCGCTATGTGGATGCGATCATGATCCGCACCACCTCGCATGAGCGCATGCTGGAACTGGCGCAACACGCAACCGTTCCGGTCATCAATGCGCTGACCGACGACACCCACCCTTGTCAGATCATGGCCGACGTTCTTACATATGAGGAACATCGAGGACCCATCGAAGGCAGGACCTTTGCCTGGATGGGGGACGGCAACAACGTCCTGCATTCGCTTGTGGAGGCATCGGCGCGGTTTGATTTCAACGTCAATATCGCAACGCCGGAAGGCAGCGAGCCGAAGCAGGACTATATCGACTGGGCAAGGGCGAATGGCGGACATATCATGTCGACCATGGACCCGGAAAAGGCGGCGAGCGGTGCGGATTGCATCGTCACCGACACGTGGGTTTCCATGGGGCAGGAAGATCGCGCCCGTGGCCATAATGTCTTCATGCCCTATCAGGTCAATGCGCAACTGATGGCGAAAGCCGACCCGAAAGCGCTTTTCATGCACTGCCTGCCCGCGCATCGTGGCGAGGAAGTGACCAATGAGGTGATCGACGGACCGCAATCGGTCGTGTTCGACGAAGCGGAAAACAGGCTCCACGCCCAGAAGGCCATTCTGGCCTGGTGCCTGCAAGGAGAAAAACGTGGCTGACAAGAGCGGCAGCGAATATTTTGAAGCCGACATCGCCCAGATCAATCTGGGCGATTTTAATTTTGCGGGCGACGACGCCGTGGTGCCCTTTCAGGTGGAAGGGCTGGATGTGCGTGGCCGTACGGTGCAGCTCGGGCATAGCATCGACGCCATTCTGAAGCGCCATGATTACCCGGAAGAAGTCGCCCGCCTTCTGGCGGAAGCGACCGTTCTGACCGTGTTGCTTGGCACTTCGCTCAAATTCGAGGGCAAGTTCATCGTCCAGATGCAATCAGATGGTCCGGTCGATATGCTGGTGGTGGATTTCCGCACGCCGCGTTCGGTGCGCGCCTATGCGCGTTTCGACGCCGGGCGCTTGCAGGAAGCCATTGCCGCGGGCAAAACCAGACCCGAAGAATTGCTCGGCGGCGGCACATTGGCGCTGACGGTGGATAAGGGCGCGCATATGCAGCGTTATCAGGGCATTGTGGCACTTGACGGCTCGTCTCTGGAAGAAATCGCCGTTGCCTATTTTCGCCAGTCCTAGCAGATCCCGACCGATCTGAAGCTCAGTGTCGCAAGGCTGGTTGAACGCGGGCCTGACGGCAAGCCGGTCGAGCAATGGCGCGCGGGCGGGTTGATCATCCAGTTCCTGCCGCAGTCTGAATTGCGCGCCCGCATGCCCGATCTTCCGGGAGGCGACGGAGAAGGGGAAGTCTCCCTTCATCCGGTGGATGATGCATGGGACGAAGCGCGTTCGCTGGTCGCAACCATTGAAAGCTCGGAACTGACCGACCCGCAGGTGGGTGCGGAACGCCTGCTTTATCGGCTGTTTCATGAGCGCGGCGTGCGGGTCTATGAAGCGGTTCGCGTGCTCGATGAATGCTCATGCTCGCGTGAAAAAATCGCCGATGTTTTGGCGGGCTTCACCGCTGAAGAGATCACTGAGAGCATAGAGGATGGCCGCATCGCGGTGACATGCGAATTCTGCTCGACGCGCTACGATTTCGATCCGGCGCAATTTGCGAAGTGAGAATGAAAGAGGCGGTTTATGAAAACCGCCTTTTTTAATTCAGCGTTCGCCGTTGCTCCGGCACATCGAGCGAGAAGGCCGGGATTTCCACCGCGAGTTTCTTGCCCTGTGTTGTATGCAGTTCATAACGTCCGACCATGACGCCCGAGGATGTCGTCAGGGGGCAGCCGGAGGAATACTGGAACGAGTCGCCCGGCTCCAGCACCGGCTGCTCTCCGACCACGCCCTGGCCGCGCACTTCCTCGATACGGCCATTGCCATCGGTAATCTGCCAGTAGCGCGCCATGACCTGCACGGTATCAGAGGAATTATTGGCAATGGTAATCCGGTAGCCCCAGACATAGCGGTTGTCTTCCGGGGTCGACTCGTCTTCGAGATAAAATGGCTCAACCGTTACTTCAATGTCGTTCGTCACCGCCCTGTACATTGCCTTGCCTTCGCATCATGTCGCCTGATGTCTCTATCGCCAAAGTTGCGCCCAAGGTCAACGCAGGGCTGTGGCTAGAAGCAGGGAAATGTCCCACGATTGGCTGCATTTTGTGTCGCCTGGAGCATTTTTCAGCCAAAAGGCCACATTCCGCATGGCAAAATACCTCCCGAAACGTCTGTCGGACATCTCGGGAGGCATGATTGAAAACGAGCCTGTCGATCCTGATCAGCGCGCCGCTTTGAGCGCTGCCTCGACGTCTTCAAGCAGGTCGTCGGTGTCTTCCAGACCCACCGACACGCGCAGCACGCCATCGGAAATACCGAGTTCGGCCTTGGCTTCGTCGGAAAGGTTCTTGTGCGTCGTGGTGGCGGGATGAGTGATCAGGCTCTTGGCGTCGCCCAGATTGTTGGAAATGCTGAAGATTTGCAATGCATTCTCGAATTTGAACGCGGCTTCCTTGCCGCCCTCCAGTTCCAGCGCGATCAGCGTCGAACCGCCGCTCATCTGACGGGCGATGACATCTGCCTGCGGATGATCCGCGCGGCCCGGATAGATGACGCGCTTCACACCCGGTTTGCCCGCAAGGAAATCGGCGATTGCCGCCGCCGATTGGGTTTGCTGGCGCACGCGCACGCTAAGCGTTTCAAGGCCTTTGAGCATGATCCATGCATTGAAAGGGCTCATGCCGGGGCCGGTATGGCGGAAATATTCCTGAAACGTATCTTCGATCCATTCGCGATCCGACAATACGATGCCGCCCAGAACGCGGCCCTGACCGTCGATGTGCTTGGTGGTCGAATAGACGACGATATGCGCGCCCAGTTCCAGCGGCTTCTGGAACAGCGGCGTCGCAAAGACATTATCGACGATGAGTTTTGCGCCCGCCTCATTGGCAATCGTGGCCACCGCAGCAATATCGATGACTTCAAGCGTCGGATTGGACGGGCTTTCGAGGAATAAAACCTTGGTATTAGGACGAACGGCTGCCTTCCAGTTTTTGATATCGGAGCCGTCGATGATCGAGATTTCCACGCCATAGCGCGGCAGAAGCGTCTCGACGATGTAGCGACACGAGCCGAAGACGGCGCGCGCCGAAATCACATGGTCGCCCGCCTGCACCTGACACAGGATCGCTGCGGCAACGGCTGCCATGCCCGAAGTGGTGGCGCGGCCTTCCTCGGCCCCTTCCAGTGCGCACATGCGCTTTTC
>JAATGD010000058.1 GCA_015654965.1 Hyphomicrobiales bacterium | reverse complement strand
GTCACGACAATCCGTTTCCAGCCGATCATCGTTCCAAGTCCCAGCGCCAGCGCGACAGCGACCTTGACCCAAGTGGGAATAAATTTGGTCGCCTCGTCAACGGCATGGTGATAGGCGCTCACAGCTGCAAGGTCATCGGACTGCATGGGAAGAAGTTTTTTCTTGTCGACGAGTTTGAGTGCCTCCCCGATCAGATAGATATCATTGCGCAGATTGCTGACCAGCTCTTGTGGAACGGCGTCAAGACTGGGGAAACGTTCCACCTCAGCGCTAGTCGTCCGGATATATTGCAGCAAAGCCGTCGTCGTCTGATCGCTCCAGCTCTTATGCTTGACCGCATCGGAAATGATCGTCTTGGGATCAGGGATCGCATCGCCTGCCTTCACATATTTCTCCAGCGCAGCCTCTACCCGCATAGACGCCGCCTTATAGGCATCGAGATAATGCGCGTCAGGTGTCCTGTTCAGAGCGAAAGCGGTGGGAACAAGGCCAATCAGGATCAGCATGATCAGTCCCATGCCCTTTTGACCATCGTTCGAGCCATGGGCGAAACTGACACCTGTGCAGGTAAAGATCAGCAATCCCCGGATCCAGAATGGCGGCGGATTGTTGTCCTTTGGCTCGCTATAGAGTGCCTGATTACGCACAAGCAGCTTCATGGCCAGCAACAAAAGTGCTGCACAGACAAAACCGATCAGCGGTGACAGCAAAAGCGAAAGACCTATGCGGGAAGCCTGTGACCAGTCCACACCGCTCGTTGCGGTTCCTTCAGTAGCAAGAAACTGGTTGGCAAGCCCCACGCCGATGATCGATCCGATCAATGTATGCGAACTGGATGCAGGAAGCCCAAGATACCATGTACCAAGATTCCAGATAATGGCGGCACTCAACAGCGCAAACACCATGGCAAGGCCCGAACCCGAACCCACCTGCAAAATGAGCTCGACCGGAAGCAGGGATACGATGCCGAAAGCAACCGCACCGCTCGACATCAACACGCCAAGGAAATTGAACAGCCCCGACCACATGACCGCGAGTTCCGCAGGCATGGAGCGGGTATAGATGACGGTGGCCACGGCATTGGCCGTATCGTGAAAACCATTGACGAATTCAAAGCCCAATGCGATCAGCAAGGCCAATATCAGCAAAATCCACGGCACAGCCGCCGCACTGGCAAGCTCCTGATTGAGCGCATAGCCGACATAGCCCAATCCACTTAAAACCAGTACCACAAAAACCGGCCTGAACCAGTTACCCGCACTTGTTGATTCAAGAGGATGCCTGATCGTCTTCTTGTTCGCAATCGCGGCAATATCTGCCATTCACCCGCTCCTTGTTCCGAATAATCGGATGCGCCGGATATCCGGTACCCCTATCGAAAATACTAGAATGCGGGCGTGAAGCTTTCGTGACGCATGTCAAGCGCACAGGGGAATATGGCCACGGCCATAGGCACCGAGCCAATATGCCTCAACCACCATTTACCAGCGCGAGGACCAACTGCTGTACATTGCCACCATTGCCCATTTCCACCCGGTCAAAATCGCGACCATGCTGGCGCTGGACTTCTACAAGATCGGTGATTTCCTTGATCAGGATACGGCGAATTTTCTGGCATTTCGGGTCATTGGGAACCGACAGACCAACCGTCCGGCGCACGATCTCCCGCGTCATGTCCTTTGCACTTTCGCCGTGCACCAGTTCATGCTTATGGATGCCGTCAATAAAGGTTTCCCAGTTCTCACGCACGGGTGACGACAGTTTTTCTGCGGGTTTGGGCAAAGTATAGGTGATTTTCAGTTTCGGTCGCGCGGAAACGATGGTGCAGGCATTATTGCTGTGGTCAAACTTGCGATCCCATGTCAGCACATAGGTTGTATGCGCGATAACGCGGGTCTTGCCCCCCACCTTCGGCCCACGCTTGCCAATCGAATCATAGAGTTCAAACCCCGTTTTGCCGGTGATGGCATAGGTTTTTACTTCTTCGACGGCTTTCCAGTTTTCCTGCGCCTCAACAGGCATGGAATAAAGAATGGCAAGGAGAATGACGCTGACAATTCTCTTCACGGATACCTCGAAACAACAATATTAAAAGCAGCCCATACAACCATATATCTCTGGCATATGTCTCTGGAGAGTCCATATCACAATTGTTGGAATAGACCTTGCTCCAAACTTGGTTTAATGGCTAGCGCCTGTACCGTTACGATCAGGCGTCTTACCTTCAAAGAGACGTCAGGCATCACTGCCAAGCGGCGGTACCGCAGCCGATACACTTGCATATTCATGCGAAAAGATATGCGGACAAGGCCGTCAAATATAAAGAGGCGTTTGAATGACAGTTGCATCCAAGCCTTCTGTCGATTCCAATCGGGAGGAGCAACCCCATCTTGCACGCAATCTCTCCAACAGGCATATCCAGCTCATAGCCATTGGCGGCGCCATCGGTAGCGGCCTTTTCATGGGGTCGGGCAAATCCATATCGCTTGCCGGACCTTCCATTCTGCTGGTTTACGCCATTATTGGCTTCATGCTGTTTTTCGTGATTCGGGCCTTAGGCGAAATCCTGCTTTCCAATCTGGAATATCGTTCCTTTGCCGATCTTGCAGGCGACTATCTCGGCCCATGGGCGCAATTTTGCACCGGCTGGACATATTGGTTCTGCTGGGTCGTTATGGGCGTCGCCGATGTTGTCGCCATTTCCGGCTATGTTTCATTCTGGTTCCCGAAACTGGCGGCCTGGATCCCTGCGACTGGCTTCATTTTCACGCTGCTTGCGCTAAACCTGCCCAGCGTTCGCAATTTCGGTGAAATCGAATTCTGGTTTGCATTGATCAAGATCGTGGCTATTGTCGCGCTCATCATTACCGGCGTCTATATGCTTACAACCGGCTTTATGCTACCAAACGGCACACAGGCTTCGGTCACGCATCTGTGGGCCAATGGCGGGTTTTTCCCGACCGGATTCTCCGGTTTCGTGTCTGGCTTCCAACTTGCGGTTTTCTCCTTTACGGGTATCGAGATAATCGGCACGACCGCCGCCGAAACCAGGGATCCGGTACGCAACCTGCCCACGGCAATCAACTCGATTCCCATTCGTGTGGTGCTATTCTATCTGGGTGCGTTGTTCGTGATCATCACGGTTATTCCATGGAACCGGGTCGATCCGGGCTCAAGCCCCTTCGTCGCCATATTCTCGCTGGCCGGTCTTGGCATGGCCGCGCATGTGATGAATTTCGTCATGCTGACGTCGGCAACCTCCAGTGTCAATTCCGGCATTTATTCCACCTCGCGCATGATCTACGGATTGGCAACATCAGGTCTGGCACCGCAGACACTCGGCAAGCTCAACACGCATAAAGTACCCGTGAACGCGCTGTTCTTCTCCTGCATCTTCATACTGGCATGCGTGGTGCTGCTTTACACCAAGCAAAGCATCATCGAAGCCTTCACGATCGTCACAACGATATCCGCGCTTCTGTTCATCTTCGTCTGGTCCATCATCCTTGCGTCCTACCTTCAATATCGCCGCAAACGCCCTGATCTGCATGAACAATCGACCTTCAAGATGCCGGGCGGACGCGCGGCGGCCGTCATGGTACTGGTCTTCTTCGCCTTCGTTTTATGGGCGCTGGCACAGCAAGCCGATACGGCCGTGGCATTGAAAATAACGCCCTTCTGGTTCGGTCTTCTGGGAATTGCCTATCTGGCAATCCGCAACAAAAGCAGGCAAGGCTGATCCAGACAAAAAAAGCCGGGCAGTGTGCCCGGCTTTCCTGTTTCGCAATGCATATCTATCAGCGCGGCAGGACGGACGCGCCCATCAAGTCGTGGTCGATGGCATGGGCCGCCTGACGCCCTTCACGGATCGCCCAGACGACCAGAGACTGGCCGCGCCGCACGTCGCCCGCCGCATAAAGCTTGTCGACATTGGTGCGATAATCGCGCTCATTGGCTTTCACCGAAGTACCACCACGCCGATCGGTTGCGATTTCAAGCCGGTCGCCCAGTTCTTTCAACACGCTGTCTTCGGCAGGTCCGAAAAAGCCGATGGCGATAAAGGCAAGATCGGCCTTGATGAAGAATTCCGAGCCTTCGATGGGCTTGCGCTTTTCATCGACCTGACAGCATTTCACATGGGTGAGGACACCGTCCTCGCCGACGAATTCCAGTGTCGCGACCTGAAATTCACGGTTAGCACCTTCCGCCTGACTGGAAGAGGTGCGCATCT
>JAATGD010000236.1 GCA_015654965.1 Hyphomicrobiales bacterium | reverse complement strand
CCGCCATGCAGGCAATCGCCGACCGCACCATGCAGGAATATTCGACCTGGCTTGCGGCAAATCGCGCATGATAATGCACAGTTTCGACAACGACCTGAAATTCCTTGCTGAATCACGTTTCTCACCTTTGAGACATGCCGAAAATCCGGTCTTTTTCAACAATTGTACACGCATAGGCCTTGCAATGACGGTGACTCTTTGCAATAGGCCCCACATTCAGAAAAACCTTGCAAGCTATGGCACTTAACCCACTGGCGGGAAGTTTCAGGCTTTAAAGTTTTTAAGGATGAGACTGCCGGGTCTGCTCCATTACGGCTCATGCTCGGAAACAGGGTTTATATCCGTTTCACGGACTTTTTGGACAGAACGAAACTGCTCCGGCTTCAGAGGCAAAAAGAATGAAACTTTTCGCAGGCAACTCCAACCGGGTTCTTGCCGAATCCGTTGCTCAATATCTCAATATCCCACTGGGCAAGGCAACGGTCCGTCGTTTCGCCGATCAGGAAATCTTCGTCGAGATACAGGAAAACGTGCGCGGCGAAGATGTCTTCGTTCTGCAATCGACATCCTATCCGGCAAATGACAATCTGATGGAACTGCTCATCATGATCGATGCGTTCCGTCGCTCCTCGGCGCGCCGCATCACCGCGGTGCTACCTTATTTCGGCTACGCCCGGCAGGACCGCAAGCCCGGCCCGCGCACGCCGATTTCGGCAAAGCTCGTCGCCAATCTCATCACCGAGGCCGGTGCCAATCGCGTTCTGACCCTTGATCTTCACGCTGGTCAGATTCAGGGTTTCTTCGATATCCCGACCGACAATCTTTATGCGGTTCCGGTCATCGCACGCGATGTGAAAGCCCATTATCCAACCGGCAATTGCATGGTCGTCTCCCCTGACGTGGGTGGCGTCGTGCGCGCGCGTTCGCTCGCCAAGCGTATCGATGCGCAACTCGCGATCGTCGACAAGCGCCGCGAACGCCCCGGTGAATCGGAAGTCATGAATGTGATTGGCGATGTGACCGGCAAGGATTGCCTGCTGTTCGACGATATCGTCGATTCCGGCGGAACACTTTGCAACGCGGCTGAAGCCCTGCTTGCCAAGGGTGCGAACAACGTCACCGCCTATATCACGCATGGCGTCCTGTCGGGTGGCGCGGTCGCGCGTATCGCCTCTTCCAAGTTGAAGGAGCTGGTGGTCACAGACTCGATCCAGCCGACGACCGCCATCAATGACGCACCGAATATCCGTGTGCTTTCCATCTCAAGCCTGATCGGTGAAGCCGTTGCCCGCACGGCAGCGGAAGAATCCGTTTCAAGCCTGTTCGACTGAAATAAAAACAGTTTTTAATCAAAGGGGCCGCATCATGCGGCCCTTTTTGTTTGCGGACAATTATTCTGCCGCGGACTGTTCTTCGATCTGCTCGTCAGGCGCATTGGGATCGCCGGGCGCTGTCTCACATTCGAGATCGGGGAAATTGACAATGCGCAATCCCTTGAAATCATTGCGCAGAACCAGCAATCCACGCTCCTCGAAATAGGTCAACAGACGCCGCGCTCGGCTCAATGAATGGGTGCCATAGGCGCGCGCCAGTGCCGCATCCGAGGGGCAAGGGCTGCCGGTGACAGCTGCTTGCGCGACAATCAGAAACACGCCTTGCACATCGTCCGTCAGGCTTTCGGAGAGCGCGAGCGCCTTCTGCCATGTTTCGCTGGTGGCAACATTGCTTTCAATGCTTGCCTGCGCAACCGCCAGCCTGCGACGGAAAGCAGGCAGCGCCAGCGGCTCACCCGGAACACGATGAATGCGGCAGCGAACCAAAAAGTCCTGATAGAGCACTGCGACCGAACGGAATGATGCTTCCGGGTCATCCACGATTTCGCGCATCACCTTTTCCAAAAGCTCTTCTCGCTCCGCCTCCATGATGCCCGGAAACAGTGGGGCCTCGACCGGCTCGGCTTCGGATTTAGGCTTTGCCACCTGCGCCAGAATTTCCGCCGTGGTGGGTTGAGGCGGCGGCGGTGGCGCGCGGCGCACAACGGTGCGGATTTCTTCCGGCGCAGGCGTAAAGATCAGATCGCGCGCATCATGCGGCGCATCGGGAAGCGGCATGAGTTTGGGGGACGACGAACGCGCCGACGTTTCAACCGCACCGATCTTGATCGGCAGCGGACGACGCGACAGGGCCGGTCCAAGTGCTACGAAATGACCGCTTTGCAAATCGCGGAACATTTCGGCCTGCCTACGTTCCATGCCCAGAAGATCGGCCGCGCGCGCCATGTCGATATCGAGAAAAGTCCGCCCCATCAGAAAATTGGAGGCTTCGGCCGCCACGTTCTTGGCCAGTTTTGCCAGACGCTGCGTAGCAATGACCCCGGCAAGGCCGCGCTTGCGGCCACGGCACATGAGATTTGTCATAGCCCCCAGCGACAGTTTGCGCGCTTCATCCGACACTTCGCCTGCGGCTGCGGGCGCAAAAAGCTGCGCCTCATCCACCACCACCAGCATCGGATACCAGTAATCGCGCTCCGCATCGAAAAGACCGCCCAGAAAAGCCGCT
>JAATGD010000351.1 GCA_015654965.1 Hyphomicrobiales bacterium | reverse complement strand
GTTCGCCATTCTCGATCCAGTAACCCGATGCGCCACGCGAATAACGGCCCGTGACCATATCCACGCCCTGACCGAACACTTCCGTTACATAGAAACCCGTGCCAACAGCGCGGATCAGCTCTTCAGGCGACTGACTGCCCGGCTCGATTGCGAAATTGGTGGACGCGGGCGAAATGCCGGACCCCGAACGCACGCCACGGCCATTGCCGAGAAGCCCCAGTTCGCGCGCGCTTGACCCGGACAGGAGCCAATGATTGAGCACACCGTCTTCAATCATCGTGAGCTTCTGCCCTTCAATCCCTTCGCCATCAAACGGACGCGAGGAGCCGCCCCGCATACGCAGCGGATCGTCCGTCACACTGACGCCGCGCTTCAATATCTGTTGCCCCATGCTCTCACGCAGGAAACTCGTCTTGCGGGCAACCGCGGCACCGTTGATGGCGCTTGCCAAATGTCCCGCAACCCCGCGCGCAAGTCGCGGATCGAAAACGACCGTCACTGGCCCGGTCTTTGCCTGACGCGCTCCGAGCCTGCGCACCGCACGTTCACCCGCACGTTTTCCAACAATTTCCGGCGCATCAAGATCAACAAAATGCAGTCGCGAACTGAAATCATAATCGCGCTCCATCTTCGTGCCTTCACCGGCAATGGCTGAAACGGAATGGCCGAACCGCGTTGCCGCATAATGCCCGGCAAAGCCGTTTGACGTGACCAGAACCATCCCGCCCATGCTGCGCGAGGCACCTGCACCGCCCGAATTGGTGACGCCCGCAACCTCGAGCGCTGCTGCTTCTGCTGCAAGCGCTGCCTCAGTCAGGCGTTCCGTATCAATTTCAGTCGCATCATAAAGATCGAGATCACGCGGTGTCTTGACCAGAAGTGAGGGATCGGCGAGCTCTTCATAAGGGTCTTCAGGGGCCACCCGCGCCATGGCGACAGCGCGTTCTGCCAGACGGTCGAAATCAGCATCCGCATTGGCCAAGATGCTGGCGATGCGACGACCGACAAAAACCCGCAAGGCGAAATCATCGCTCTCTGATGATTCGGTTCCCTCAACCTTGCCTAGCCGCACGGAAACACTTAACGAGCGGGCGCGCATGACAACCGCATCTGCATGCTCTGCGCCTGCACGTCTGGCAGCATCCACCAGAGCTGCAGCCCGTTCAAGGAGTTTTTCCGCCGAATTGTCTGGAATCATTACCTAATCCTAGCCTTGCACTCGCTTTGCCCTAGCCTTGCAAGCAAACAGTCTTCTAACTCTTCGTTGCCATATGCAACCAGTCGTGACGTAACCTTACCAAAAAATAACGTCAAATTGTTCGACATTAGGCTGATTACAGCCATATGTTGTTTCTATATTGAGGAAATCGGGGGCCATCAAGGCAAGCCCGCCCAATTTATCCATATTTCAAGAGCTTGGCATGATCGCAACCGGCGGAAGCCTTTATCTTCAGTCCCTGATGATTTTGGGGGCCGCTATCATCGCTGCCCCCCTTTTCAAGCGATTGGGGCTCGGCACTGTTCTGGGCTATCTGGCCGCTGGCATCACCATCGGGCCGGTGGCGCGGCTGATTGCGGATGGCGAGGAATTTTTGCATTTTTCCGAGCTGGGCGTGGTCTTCCTGCTCTTCATCATCGGTCTTGAACTCAAGCCGTCGCGCTTGTGGTCCCTGCGCCATGCGATCTTCGGTCTTGGCACCGCACAGGTCCTGCTCTGCGGCGCGGCGCTCACCGCACTTGGCATTTATCTCGCCGAACTGGATGTGGAAGCCGCCATCATCATCGGTTTTGGTCTGGCGCTGTCCTCCACCGCCTTTGCCATGCAGGTTCTCGAAGACCGTACCGAAACCAACCAGAAGCACGGGCAGCGGGCCTTTGCCATCCTGCTGTTCCAGGATTTGGCCATCGTGCCGATTCTGGCGATCATTCCGGCCCTCTCGCCCAATGAACCCTCGCAAGTCAGTGCCGGTTTTCATCTCGTGACAGCTATTGCGGCCATCGCGGCACTTGTGGTCGCAGGACGTTACCTCATCAACCCGATGTTCCGCATCATTGCCAATACAGGCGCACGCGAGGTTATGATTGCAGCAGCGCTTTTTGTGGTGCTGGGGTCTGCGAGCCTTTTGCAGGCGGCAGGTCTTTCCATGGCCATGGGCGCGTTCATCGCCGGTGTGCTGCTGGCCGAATCCTCCTATCGACATGAACTCGAAGCCGATATCGAACCCTTTCGCGGTATCTTCCTCGGCCTGTTCTTTGTCGCGGTCGGCCTGTCGCTCAACCTCACCGTCATCCTGCAATATTGGAAGACGATCCTCTTGGCCGTACCCATTTTCATGGCGGTCAAGATCGTGATCATCTATCTCCTCTGCCGTATTTTCCGCTCCAGTCACAATGATGCGGTCCGGGTCGCCTTTCTTCTCCCCCAGAGCGGTGAATTTGCCTTTGTGCTGTTTTCAGCAGCGTCCGCCGCCGCCGTCATCTCCAGCGCCTTGGGATCGGAACTGGTTGCCGCTGTCACTGTCTCGATGGCGCTGACGCCGCTTTCGGTCGCCATCGGCTCGAAACTTCTCATCAAGGACAAGGTCGATGACACCATGG
>JAATGD010000063.1 GCA_015654965.1 Hyphomicrobiales bacterium | reverse complement strand
TCCTCAATGGAATAAGTGTCATGATGCGGCGGCGGCGAGACAAGCTCGACACCCGGCGTTCCGCCACGTGCTGCGGCGATCTCCACCGTCACCTTCTTGGCCGGCAGCTGTCCGCCTTCTCCGGGCTTCGCGCCTTGGCCGATCTTGATCTCCAGCTCTTCCAGCATCGGATCGGCCAGATAGCCCGCCCAGATGCCAAAACGCCCGGAAGCGAACTGCTTGATGCGCGAGGCGCGGATGGTGCCGTAACGCGACAGATGCTCGCCGCCCTCACCCGAATTGGACATGCCGCCGACCATGTTGGTGCCGTGCGCCACCGCCTCATGTGCGGTGGAGACGAGTGCGCCATGGCTCATAGCGCCAGACGCCAGAAGCGGCGTGATCGTACTTGCCTCCTGCACTTCTTCAAGCGCGATACTGTCAGGTGCAGTGCGAATGAGCGAAAGATAATCCCGCGCCTGCCCGGCAGCCTGAATCATCAATGCGCCACCTTCCAGCCAATGACCAAGAATATCCGCGCCAAACCGCACTACCAACGACTGGCCAAGCGCGGAAAGCCGCGCCAGATCGCCACGCAGATCAGCGGCATGCGGGCTGGTCAATTTCAGCCGGAAATGGTTTTCCGGAAGCGTCTCGCAGGTCAGTCCGCGCACCATGAAACTGTTGTTGCCCTTGCGTGAAAAACGGCCCATTTCCTTGCGGAAATCCTCGGCGCTCGTCAGATAAGTCACATCGGCCGGAAAGGCCAACACATCGCGCAGTGCTGCGGGACGGCGGCTACGTTCTTCCGCCATCATGCGGGTGAAGGAACGGTAGCCCGGCGTGATCGGAAAATTGTCAATCGCCTCGGGCGTCAGCCGGTCATAGCTGTTGTTACGATAGGCCGCATCATCGATGCCAAATGCGTCTTCGAGCCGCCCCAAGGTCAGAAGCCGCAGGAACGGGTCTTCCTCCTCCTCGTCCTTTGCGCCAAAACCGATTTTCTCCTCGGTCATATCCACAAAACCGCGCACGGCTGTGGTGCCGAAGGAATGGCCCGCACCCTCGGCGCGTTCCTTGAACAGGCCCAGCAAAGGTATGTCGTTCTCGCCCTTTACCGTCAGCGCCTTGGCGTGCCAGTCGGCAACGGCCTGTGCTATGACCTTGAAATTGACGCCGCCGACCGGCGTCCTGACATTGGGAAAATAACGCTTGAGCACCGGATCGCTGGTGTCGAGGAAATTCGGCTCGAAAAACTCGCCGCCAATATAGCTTTCCGCCGTGCAAAGCCCGACCTTGCCCATGGTCTTCATCAGCGACTTTTCGGACGCCTTGGCGAAACGCTTGAAGGCCTTGTCGGCGTCCGCACCAAATTTCTCTTCGGCGCGGAACTGTACGCCAAGCGGATAAACCGCTGCCGCACCAAAACCCAGCACCGCCGCGACATGGTGCGAGGACGCCACCTGCCCGCTTTCCACGATCAGCGACATGCGCAGACGCAGCCCCTCCTCGATCAGCTTCTGGTTGATAGCAGACACCACGATGATCATCGGCAATGCGGCGCGGTCGCGCGCCACATGCCTGTCGGTGACGACCGCAATGCCACCCTCGCTGCTGGCAAAATCGGCGATGGCCGTGCAAAGATCATCGATCGCCTTTTCCAGCGCTGCCGCATTGGCCTCGGCATCATGCAAATCAGGCGTATAAAGCATCTCGAAACGCCTGACCGGGGTTTCCGTCTGCTCGCGAATGCGCAGCATGTCGAGATGGGTCAGGATCGGTGAATGCACCACGATCTGCCGCGCCGTTTTCGCGCCCAGATTAGGCTTGGCGCCAAGCGCCACCCGAAGCGTCATGCCATCGGCCTCGCGGATGGAATCAAGCGGCGGGTTCGTCACTTGCGCAAAACGCTGCGAGAAATATTTGGCAACACCACCTTCCTGATCGGAAAGCGCGTTGATCGCATTGCCATAACCCATGGCAGAAATCTTTTCAGCACCTGTCGCCAACATCGGGTCCATCAGGAAGCGGAAACTTTCCTGATTGAGCGAATAGGCCACATAACGCTGATGGCGCTCCAGATCGCCATTATAACGCAGCGGCGAACCTTGCTTTTCTGCCGGAATTTCCGGCAGATCGCCAAGCTTTACGCGAGCTGTGCGCAGCAAGTCGCGATAGGGCCTGCATGCTGCCAGCAGTTCCAGCGCCTCTACTGTAGCAAAAGCGCGCTTTTGCGCATGGTCATAATAGAGCATGCCACCCGCTTCGATGCGTCCGCGCCGGATCACGCTTTCCGGTGGGAAGGCGATCTGGCCCGCTTCGGACATGACGCAGAGATAATCATGTGTTTCCACCGTGCGCAGCGGTCGCAGCCCCAGACGATCGAGCCGCGCGCCGATAATCGTACCATCGCCGAAGATCAATGCGGCAGGACCGTCATTCTTCTCCTCATGCAACGAAAAATATTCCAGCATCGCCAGCACGTCGGGTGACAGCGTATCGTCGTTCTCCCATGCGGGCGGCATCATCGAAACCACGGCCGTCACCAGATCCAGCCCGTCCTCGACCACACGCATCTGCAAGGTCTGATCAAGACGGCAGCTATCCGACTGTCCCTTGGGGCGAATGATCGAAGCGTTCTTGGCCAAGGCGATAGCCGCTTCCGACAGGCGGTTCTTGCGGTCGGTATTCAACTCGCCATTATGCGCCATGAAGCGGAAGGGCTGCGCCATGGACGGGTGTGGATCTGTATTGGTCGAAAAACGCGTGTGGAAGAATATAGTATGGACCGCGTGGTCCGGATCGACCAGATCACGGAAATAGGGAATGACCTCGTTGGAATTGAGCCTGCCCTTGAGTACCTGCGTGCGCGCGCTTAGCGACAGCGGATAGAATCCCTCAAATTCCGGACGCGTATAGGCCTGCGCCTCAATTGCCAAGAGTGCTTTGTGGATGCGAAGGTCGAATTCCGCCTCGCTTGCCTGCGGATTGTGGCAGGAAAACACCCATTGCCGGATCAGCAACTGGTAGCGCACGGCGGCGGGACGGATGGCTTCGTCATTCACCGGCACATCGCGCTTGAGAAGAATGCCAAAACCCTGCTCATCAAGTGCCGCCTCGATGATGCGCCCCGCCTCCTCGTGCAGGGATGGGTCAGTAGGCATGAAGAAATTTCCGACGCCAAAGCCACGCGGTTTCAGGTCCGCCTTGCCTGTCAGCTTTCGGAAGAAATCGAGCGAAAGATCGACTGAGACGCCTGCACCATCGCCCACGCCTTCGGACGACATGCCGCCACGATGCGGCACGGCGCAGAGCGCTTCGTCGGCTTTCAGCAGAACGTCATGCGTCTGCACGCTGTCCTTGCGCGTAATGAAACCAACACCGCAACTGCTCCGTTCGTCGGAGGGGTCATAAAGACCGAAAATCTGATCATGCCGGCTCACAATGCCTACTCCCTGAAAATAGTCAGCATTGTTGTCCTAATTTAAGATGATATTTTATGTCAAGTTTAAACGAAAGATTATTACGAATAATGCGCTATTTTTTACACATTCGCACGAAACAGGATTGGTTTTGAAAAGAATGATATTGGCGGCAGCCGCAGGATAAAAAACGGCCCAAAAACCGATTTCGATTTTTGGGCAGCGGCATTGATTCAGTCCGTTCACAGACAACCGTGTGTCGCGTCCAAACAGACGCAGGGCGCTTTAATAATGAACGGACAGGCTATCGATGGGGGTAGTCTTGGGCGGTGCAAACTTCGTCAGGTCAATGCCTTCAACCGCCGATCGATACTCTTCCATACTGGGCGTACGACCAAGGATTGCCGACAACACCACGACCGGGGTCGAAGCCAGAAGCGATTCACCCTTCTTTTCGACCGTATCCTCAACGACGCGCCCCTGAAACAGACGGGTCGAGGTCGCGAGAACCGTATCGCCCTTCTCCGCCTTTTCCTGATTGCCCATGCACAGGTTGCAGCCCGGGCGTTCGAGATAAAGAATATTCTCGTATTCCGTGCGGGCCGCATTCTTCGGGTGCAGGTCATCAAATTCAAAGCCCGAATATTTTTGCAGGATTTCCCAATCCCCTTCGGCCTTCAACTCGTCGATGATGTTGTAGGTCGGAGCGGCAACGACCAGCGGCGCCTTGAATTCGACCTTGCCCTCGGACTTCTCGATGTTCTTGAGCATCTGCGCCACGATCTTCATGTCGCCCTTATGCACCATGCACGAACCCACAAAACCGAGATCCACCTTCTTGGTGCCGCCATAATAGGAAACCGGGCGGATCGTATCATGGGTATAGCGCCGGGACACATCGGCATTGTTGACATCGGGGTCGGCGATCATCGGCTCATCGATCACGTCCAGATCGACAACGACCTCGGCGAAATATTTCGCATTGTCATCGGGTCTGAGCGCGGGATTTTCGCCCGAGCGGATTTCAGCAATGCGCTGATCCGCCTTGGCAATCAGGCCCTTCAGGGTCTGCGCGGCATTGTCCATACCCTTGTCGATCATGATCTGGATACGCGACTTGGCGATCTCGAGCGATTCGATGAGCGTCTCATCTTGCGAAATACAGATCGACGCCTTGGCCTTGATTTCGGCCGTCCAGTCGGTAAATGTGAAGGCCTGATCGGCCAGCAACGTACCGATGTGAACCTCTATGATACGGCCCTGAAAAACATTGTCCCCGTGCTGCTTGAGCATCTGCGCCTGGGTCCCATGCACGACATCGCGGAAATCCATATAGGGCTTCATGGTGCCCTTGAAAGTTACCTTCACGGATTGCGGGATCGGCATGGTCGCCTCGCCCGTTGCCAGCGCCAGCGCAACAGTGCCT
>JAATGD010000213.1 GCA_015654965.1 Hyphomicrobiales bacterium | reverse complement strand
TCTACACCAAGTTTGCGCGCATAGACCGGATCGAGCGCATGTTCCGCATCGACAAAGGCGCAGATGCCGCCCTTCTTCTGCGCTTCCGCAATGGTATGAAGCGCCAGCGTGGTCTTGCCCGAGCTTTCCGGCCCGTAAATTTCAACGATACGCCCCTTAGGCAATCCGCCGACACCCAATGCAATATCGAGTGAAAGCGAGCCGGTCGGAATCGTCTCGATATCAACCACCTCGTTCTGGCCAAGCCGCATGATCGAGCCTTTGCCGAACGCCCTTTCGATTTGCGACAACGCCGCATCCAGAGCCTTAGTCTTGTCCACTGAATTATCCTCAACAAGTCGCAATGATTTCTGAGACATCTTACACCATCCTCTTGTCTCGCATGAAGCCCGGCAGGCTCATCGGTAATGAAGTATTTGTATCTGTTTTGTTCTCATTTGGCAATACAATCAACTTATTGTAATTATTAATCTTTTAAAATTTGTTCTTTTATTGTTCCAGATAAAATCCACATACTCGCTTATGAAAACTATCCACCGTTGCGTCGAGATCGGTGATTTTTTGACAAAAGACGATTCGTCAAAATGACAAAGGCACAGCCCTTTGGCTGAAGGGCTGTGCCTGAATTTGAACGCCTGTGAGCGCGTGAGGATCAGCTTGCGGCGCGCAAAGGCGAAATCTGGATTTCGACGCGGCGATTCTGTGCGCGGCCATCAGGTGTCGCATTGGAGGCGATGGGCTGGGTTGCGCCATAGCCGATGATCGCAAAGCGGCGGCCATCGATCCCCTGCGAACCGAGATAGCTTGCGACAGAGGCGGCGCGACGCTGCGACAGGCCCTGATTATGGCTGGCGCTGCCGGTCGAATCGGTGTGGCCGTAAATATCCACCAGCGTCTGGTTGAACTTGCGCAGCACGATCGCCACGGAATTGAGCGTTGGATAGAACTGGCTCTTCACCTGATCCTGATCGGTATCGAAGGTGATGGAGGAAGGCATGTTCAGGATGATCTGGTCGCCATTGCGCGTGACCGATACGCCCGTTCCCTGCAATTGCGCACGCAGCTCGTTTTCCTGACGGTCCATATAATTGCCGATGGCACCGCCACCGAGCGCGCCAAGACCGGCACCGATCAGCACCGCATTGCGCTGCGCTCGGCTGGAACCGCCGACCATAAGCCCGCCAAGCGCGCCGACAGCCGCGCCGATGCCCGCACCGCCTGCCGTGTTCGACAGCTTCTGTTCGCCCGTATAGGGATCGGTCGTGCAGCCTGCCAGAAATGTGACACCGATCAGGGCAATAGCAATTTTTTTCAACATGGAATGCTTATCCTCACTTGCGATTCCCTACGCATCATAATCGCGATTTAGGCTGGAAGGTGTCGCAAATTCCATTGTCGTTCCCTTCTGCACGCCTTTTATCAAGCTCCACCACAGGAGCGCAGCTGCGCAGCATAGCGGTTTGCCATGGCCTGTGCCCTTTTGGCTCCGTTCAGCGCCGTGGCATTGCCGCGCCATGCCCCGCGGGCATAGCCGCCATGACCGCTATAATAGGCCAGATACAGACTATAGGCATCCGAACGGTTGATGCCGTTTTTAAGATAACTCTGATAATGATACCAGCCGATGAAATGCACCGCATCGGCAAAATTGCTGCGCGATGCCGACCAGCGGCCTGTTTCACGCTTGTAGCGATCCCATGTGCCATTGAGCGCCTGTGAATAACCATAAGCGCTCGACGCCCGCTTCCACGGAATGATCCAGAGGATTTTTGTGCGCGGTGGCCGCGCATGGGGCTGGAAGCCGGATTCGGTATAGATCGTTGCCATCAGCACCGGCACAGGCACGCCATATTCGCGCGATGCGCTTGAAGCCGCCCGCTGCCAATTATTGAACCAGCCATCGCGCTGATCGAAAACTGCGCATACATTATTGACCTGCCGCGGGGCGGTCGCACAGCCTCCAAGGATCATGAGCGCGACGAGACACAAAACACGCATCATGGGAAACCTCGTCTTCGTTCTAAAAATTTTTAAAGCGTAAAAGTAAATGCGAAATTAACTTCTGATTTTACATCCCTTATGGTTTACAAAGGGTTACGATTTAGCGCTGACGTTCCTGTCTCAGCCGCGCCCAGTAATCGAGCCTTTTTCTGATTTCCCGCTCAAAGCCACGCTCCGGCGGATCATAAAATTTCTGCCGCCCCATTTTTTCAGGGAAATAATCCTGCCCCGAAAAAGCATCCGGCTGGTCATGGTCATAGGCATAGCCTTCACCATAGCCCTCGCCTTTCATGAGTTTCGTCGGCGCGTTAAGGATATGCTTTGGCGGAACCAGCGAGCCATGTTCCTTCGCCATCCGCATCGCGCTCTTGTAAGCCATATAGACCGCGTTGGATTTGGGTGCGGTTGCGAGATAGACGCAGGCCTGCGCCAAAGCCAGTTCCCCCTCGGGCGAGCCGAGATAGTCATAGGCGTCCTTGGCGGCATTGCAGATGACGAGCGCCTGCGGATCGGCAAGGCCGATATCCTCGACCGCCATGCGCACCAGCCGCCGCCCCAGATAAAGCGGGTCTTCACCGGCATCGAACATACGGCAGAGATAATAGAGTGCTGCATCCGGGTCCGAACCGCGCACCGATTTATGCAGCGCCGAAATCAGATTATAATGCCCGTCCTGACTCTTGTCATAGACGGGCGCGCGCCGCTGCACCACGTCTTGCAATTTTGCGGCATCGAATATTTCATCGACACGGGCAGCGCGCCATATTTCTTCGGCCAATGTCAGCGCGGCTCGACCATCGCCATCCGCCATGCGGATGAGGCTCGCCCTCGCCTCTTCATCAAGCGGTAACGGGTGCTCTTCCTGCTCTTCGGCGCGCTTGAGAAGCGTTGCAATGCTCTGCGCATCATGGGGATGGAATGTCAGCACCCGCGCACGCGACAAAAGAGCGGCATTCAGCTCGAATGACGGGTTTTCCGTCGTAGCCCCGATCAGGATGACGGTGCCATCTTCCATCACAGGCAGAAAACTGTCCTGTTGTGCACGGTTGAAACGATGGATCTCGTCCACGAACAAAAGCGTCTGACGACCCGACATGCGCCGGGCGCGCGCTGCTTCAAACACTTTCTTGAGATCGGCAACGCCGGAAAAGATCGCCGAAATCTGCTCGAAGGCCAGATCGGTTTCACCTGCCAGAAGCCGCGCGACCGTGGTCTTGCCGGTTCCCGGCGGTCCCCAGAAAATCATCGAGCCAAGCGAGCCGGACGCGATCATCCGCGTCAGAACACCTTCGGGACCGGTCAGGTGCTCCTGCCCCGTCACGTCACCGAGATTTTTCGGGCGAAGGCGATCCGCCAAGGGCCGGTTACGGTCCGCATTGGGGTCCACTGACGCAGAAAACAGATCGCTCATGCTATTGACCCGATCATTTCAATTGGTCCTCTCAGCGCACGAACTGCCGCAGGATCGCGCCATTGCGCTCGATTTCCATGCGCCATGCAAGCCCGCGACCGGCATCGAGAACCGCTTTCAGATCATTGACGCTGCGGATCGGATTGCCGTTGAGATTGCGGATGATATCGCCGGGACGCAGGCCCAGCCGTGCGGAAGGCGAGCCGGAATAGACACCGACGATGACAACACCCTGCGCATCAGACTTGAGGCGCAGTTTGCCTGCCGTCTCCGGCGTCAGTTCCTGCACGGACGCACCTGAAAACGGGCTATCGCCTTCAATCGTCTCGGGGGCTTCCTGCTTGACCTCGGGTGCCTTGGTCAGTGTGACCGGAATGGTTTCATTCTTGCCATTGCGCAGGATTTCAACCGACACGGTGTTACCGATGCCAGCGGTGGAAAGGCGATAACCCAGAACATCATTATTATCGACGCGCGCGCCCTGGATCGCCAGCACCACATCGCCGACCTTCAATCCAGCCTTTTCCGCCGGACCATCCTTGGCAAGCGCCGTGATGAAAGCGCCATAGGGCTGCTTCATGCCAAGGCTTTCCGCAAGTTCTGCCGTAACACCCTGAAACGTCGCGCCGATATAGGGCCGCTCGAAACTCGTGCTGCCGCTTTGCGCCGCTTCCACGACCGCGCGAACCATATTCGATGGAATGGCAAAACCGATGCCGACCGAGCCGCCCGAGCGCGAATAGATCGCCGTATTGATGCCGATCAGCCGCCCGCCCATATCGATCAGCGCGCCGCCAGAATTGCCGGGATTGATCGCGGCATCGGTCTGGATGAAGAAGTCGAAATCGGAAATACCGACCTGCGTGCGCGATTGCGCAGAAACGATACCGCTCGTCACCGTCTGTCCGACACCGAACGGATTGCCGATGGCGAGAACCAGATCGCCCACCTCGACCGCATCGGAATTACCCAGTGCAAGGACGGGAAATTTCTCTTTGGATTCAATTTTCAGCACCGCAAGATCGGTGGTTTCATCGCGTAAAAGCAGCTTGCTTTCAAATTCCCGCCCGTCGGACAGCGCAATCTTGATTTCGTCCGCATCCTTGATGACGTGGTTGTTGGTGACGACAATGCCGGAACTCTCCACAATCACGCCGGAACCGAGCGACTGCTGGATGCGCGGCTTGCTGTTTTGATACTGCTGCCCGAAAAACTGCTCGAAAAACGGATCGCCTGCAAAAGGCGAACGCGCCTGCACCTGACGCGCCGCATAGACGTTGACGACCGCGGGCGTGGTTTCCTTGACCAGAGGCGAGAAAGAAAGCTGCATATCGCCGCGATTGAGCGGTATCTGCTTTGCCGGGGCACTCTGCGGCTCCTGTGCCCATGACGGCACGGTCACGATACCCAAGCTCGCGACAACAAAGGCTGCAATTCCGAAATTTCGCCAGCTCATGCACCAACTCCGCGCTTATTCAGATCATCTCACCCCGTTTAGACATAAGCGGGACTCGTTTTCTATATGTAATCAACTCAGGCCAAGGATAAAGGGCTATAGTATGGCTTGAAATAGAACAGGCATATATTTTGCTATCAAAGATCATGCGTCATAACAAAAAAAAGCCCCGCAATGCGGGGCTTTTTTCAAATTCTGTCAGCGTGAATTACGCTGCGTCTGCTTCAGCGGCCTGTTCGGCTTCGACGCGGGCGCGGTCAGCCTTGCCCTTGGCATCGACATCGCGTTCCACGAATTCGACAACTGCGAGCGGTGCATTATCACCGGCGCGGAAGCCTGCCTTCATGATGCGGATGTAGCCGCCATTGCGCGATGCATAGCGGGTTGCCAGCGTGTCAAACAGCTTTGCAACAAGCTTGACGTCGCGAATGGCAGAAATTGCCTGGCGACGTGCATGCAGATCGCCGCGCTTGCCGAGGGTGACAAGCTTTTCAACGATCGGACGAATTTCTTTTGCTTTCGGAAGCGTCGTCACAATCTGCTCGTGTTCGATCAGCGAAGCAGCCATGTTGGCAAACATCGCCTTGCGGTGCGAGGCAGTGCGGTTCAGCTTACGGTATCCGTTACCGTGACGCATGAGCCTTCTCCTTGGTTCGTTCTAGCCGGACTATTGCCGGTCTTAATTTTATCTTACGCATTATCCCACGCGAAACCGCTTCGCACTTTCGCTGGAAATGCTTAGTATTGATCTTCGTAGCGCTTTGCGAGATCTTCGATGTTTTCCGGCGGCCAGGCTGGGATTTCCATACCAAGATGGAGGCCCATGGACGCCAAAACTTCCTTGATCTCGTTGAGCGACTTGCGGCCGAAATTCGGGGTCCGCAGCATCTCGGCTTCCGTCTTCTGGATCAGGTCGCCGATATAAACGATGTTGTCGTTCTTCAGGCAGTTTGCCGAACGCACCGACAGTTCCAACTCGTCCACCTTCTTGAGAAGCGCCGGGTTGAAAGCCAGTTCCGCAACGGTTTCCTGCGGAGCTTCCTTCTGTGGCTCTTCAAAGTTGACGAACACGCCAAGCTGGTCCTGAAGAATACGCGCTGCATAGGCAACAGCATCTTCACCGCTGACCGAACCATTGGTTTCGATGTTCAGCGTCAGCTTGTCATAATCGAGAACCTGACCTTCACGGGTGTTCTCGATCTTGTATGAAACCTTGCGCACCGGCGAATAGAGGCTGTCGACTGGGATAAGGCCGATCGGCGCGTCTTCCGCACGGTTACGGTCGGCAGGCACATAGCCCTTGCCGGTATTGACGGTGAATTCCATGCGGATTTCAGCGCCTTCGTCCAGCGTGCAGATGACGTGATCGGGGTTGAGAACCTCAACGTCACCAACGGTCTGGATGTCACCAGCCGTCACGACGCCGGGGCCTTCCTTGCGCACGACCATGCGCTTCGGCCCCTCGCCTTCCATGCGGATGGCGATTTCCTTGACGTTCAACACGATATCCGTGACATCCTCGCGGACGCCCGGAATGGACGAGAATTCATGCAGTACGCCATCAATCTGGATGGCGGTAACGGCAGCGCCGCGCAGTGACGACAAAAGCACGCGACGCAGGGCGTTGCCGAGCGTCAGACCAAAACCGCGTTCCAGCGGCTCTGCAACCACGGTTGCATGCGTGCGCGAACCCTTGGTGATGAATTCCACCTTGTTCGGCTTGATCAATTCCTGCCAGTTTTTCTGGATCATGTATTTTTCCTCTATCAACTGTCGCCACTATCCAATCGTGGCGATCACGTGAAGAACCGCAGAGGAACCCCGAAACTTTCTTTTATCCCATTATCCTGAAGCAAAACCGTTACACACTTTTGCTGGAAATGC
>JAATGD010000265.1 GCA_015654965.1 Hyphomicrobiales bacterium | reverse complement strand
TTGACCGTAAGCCGAGCCAACTTTCCGGCGGCCAGAGCCAGCGCGTTGCCATGGGGCTTGCTCTGGTGCGCAATCCGCAGATCTTTTTATTCGATGAGCCGCTGTCGAAGCTCGATGCCAAGCTGCGGGTGGATCTGCGCACCGAGATCAAGCGCCTGCATAATCACATGAAGACCACGATCGTCGATGTAACCCATGACCAGATCGAGGCCATGACTTTGGCGAGCAAGATCGCAGTCTTAAAAGATGGTGTCCTGCAGCAGTTCGGCACCCCGGCTGAAATCTACAACAATCCGGCCAATATGTTCGTGGCGGATTTTATGGGCTCACCCGCTATGAATCTTTTAACCGCTTCTGTTGAAAAGAACGGATCGGACTTTGCGATTGCTCTTGAACATGGGGAGGGATCGTTCCTCAGACTTACTCTTAAAAATGTCCCGCAAGACCTTGGAAATTATGTTGGAAAACAGATTATATTCGGTATCCGGCCTGAAGCTCTGACCGACCCGGATGGTGCCGATCGCAATGCGGCTTCTGTCGTTGAAGGCGATTGTCTGATCGATGTGGTGGAACCGGCAGGCTCCGACACTTTTGCCGTAACGCGCCTTGGCGGCAAGCATGCGGTTGCACGCCTGCGGGCCGATGCGCGTCTTGTAGCCGGTCAGTCCTCACGGCTTGCCTT
Source organism: Hyphomicrobiales bacterium (assembly GCA_015654965.1). Taxonomy (GTDB): domain Bacteria; phylum Pseudomonadota; class Alphaproteobacteria; order Rhizobiales; family Rhizobiaceae; genus Brucella. Next base: position 4,852 of record JAATGD010000265.1, on the reverse strand, counting down.
CAATCTCGACAGGTCGGTTTTCTTCGATCCGTCCAGTCAAAGCCGAATTCTATAGAGGCGCAGGCTTAAGGCGCTGAAAAGCACAAAAGCTCAATTCGCATGCTGCGATTTCACACGATAGGTGCCGTTATCGAAATGTTCGAAAACCTCGCCTATCTGTGAATGACGCAAGGGCTCGCCACTGGGATCGGCGACAAGATTTTGTTCTGAAACGTAAGCGACATATTCCGAATCCGCGTTTTCAGCGAGCAGATGATAAAATGGCTGGTTACGGTGAGGGCGCATTTCTTCGGGAATGGATTGATACCATTCCTCCGTATTGGCAAATTCAGGATCCACATCGAAAATAACGCCCCTGAAGGGAAACAGCCGGTGTTTCACCACCTGCCCGATCTGGAACTTTGCGTGTTTTATCTGTGTCATACCCATGAGACATCATGTAGTGCGTCACACGGCAAATTAAAGTCGCGCGCGGCATGAGAAGGTGCATGATCATCATTCATGCGGTTGGACACGCCTGTGTTTGCTCAAATCGGGCAATTTGGGCAGGAAATGCGCAAAGCCGCTGCCCGGACGCAGCCCTTCACGCATGAAGAAGGCACGCAAGGGCGCAAAGGAGCGCAGCATTTCCAGCCCCGCATTGCGCAGAATTTGCGCAGGCAGCAGGGGCGAAAGAAGCGTGCGGTTGAGCGCATCCACCGAGCCGGTGCGCGCCAGAATATCCGGCCTGCGTGAACGGTCATAAGCGCGGATGACGCGATCAGAGCCGGGATCGACCGGATCGGCTTTTACGGCCTTGACAAGGGTTTCAACGTCGCGTGTTCCGAGATTAAGCCCTTGTGCGCCGATGGGCGGGAAGACATGCGCAGCCTCGCCAATCAGGATTGTTCGCCTTGCGGCAAAAGCATGCGGCACAAGACCCGACAAGGGCCATGCTTGCGGGCGCACATCGATGCTGATCGGACCGAGCATGGATTGCATCATTGCTTCGATGCGTGTTGCAAGGATGCTATCATCAAGGGAAAGCAATGTTTGGGCGCGCTCGGAATTGACAACCCAGACAAGGCTAGACCGCTTTCCCTTGAGTGGCACCTGCGTAAACGGCCCTTCCTCGGTATGAAATTCCGTTGAAATATTCTGATGATCGATCGCGTGCGAAAACGACAGGACGACAGCCGTCTGCGGATAATGCCAGCGGCGGGTGCGGATGCCAACGGCTTCGCGTGCGCCGGAATTGCGCCCGTCGGCTGCGACCAGTAATCGGGTATGCAGCGTATCGCCACCTTTAAGCGTGACCGTCACATGATCGCCATTGGGGCGATATTCGATGGCAGGTGCCGTTATGCGCTCAATATGGGCTTGCCCGGCCACGGCTTTGGTCAGTTTTGCGTTCAGCACGGCATTGGGAATATTATAGCCAAAGGTCTGCTCGTCGACTTCGCTGGCGCGGAATGTCACCGTGGGGCTGCGGATAAGACGACTGGTTGCGTCCACAATGCGCATGGATGCAAAAGCCGCCGCTTCCGGTTCAATCGCATCCCACACCCCGATCTCTTGCAGAAAGCGAATGGCTGGCATCATCAAAGCTGTGGTGCGACGATCATCGCGGTCCGTTTCCGGTCCCAATAAGACGATGCGTCGGCCCTCGGATGCGAGCGCCAGCGCCGCCATCATACCGGCTGGCCCGCCGCCACTGATCACGATATCGGTCATGGTTTTTTGGGCTGCGAGATCGTTCATGTCGCTTTCCTTGGCCGGGATTTTGATGAAAGCATAAAGGCTGCCCGGACAGTCTCGAATTGATTGCGCCTGCGGTGTCAGAGGATGATTCCCGTCCGCTTCATTGCATCTCTATTTAAACGGAATTGCCATCAAAGGCCAATCTTCCGTGGAATGACGCGCAATTTAGCCTCTGCCTTACTTGCGCTTTCGATCTTATTCGGTGAAAGCTTTATAGTGAAAAGCGGCTTTTCTGGGATGAATGGGCCGTGCATCGACAAGAAGGGCTAGGGGTATCTGTTCATTTGCTCCATGCCCTGATTGGATCTGCCCTCTGAGAGAAATCAAATCGCTGGCCTTCTGCGGAAATTGCGAGGCGATAAAAAGAAATGGCGAATGGCGTGAAAACCAAACTGACCGGAAAACTCAAAGCCAAGAAAGTCACGGCACCTCAGGCCAAGGCTTTTTCTGTTCATTTGTTGACGGCTTCGGGTTCTTTTCTCGCTTTTCTTTCCATTGTGGCCGCCAGCGACGGTCGCTATACTGCCATGTGGTGGTGGCTGGGGCTGGCGCTTTTTGTTGACGGTATCGATGGTCCCATCGCGCGCAAGTTGGAAGTCAAATATGTTTTGCCCAACTGGTCGGGCGAATTGCTCGATAATATCATCGACTATGTGACCTATGTCCTGATACCGGCCTTCGCGCTTTATCAAAGCGGGTTCATGGGCACCAATCTGTCGTTCATTTCCGGCGCGATCATCGTGGTTTCGAGCGCGATCTATTATGCCGATACGGGCATGAAGACCAAGGAGAACTTTTTCAAAGGTTTTCCGGTTGTCTGGAACATGGTGGTCTTCACGCTGTTCATCGTCAGGCCCGGCGAATGGGTGGCCTTTGCGACCGTGGTCTTTTCGGCAATCCTGTCTTTCCTGCCGATCAATTTCCTGCATCCGGTGCGTGTGGCCCGGCTGCGTCCCGTCAATCTGACGATCTTCCTGCTCTGGTGCGCTTTCGGCATCATTGCGCTTTATTATATGCTTGATGCGCCGCTCTGGGTTCGTATCGGCATCTCGGTAACCGGACTTTATATCTACTTCATTGGTGCGGTCATGCAGTTCTTCCCCAATCTTGGACGAACGGCCGCCATTGTTGCGGCTGAAAAGGCTGTCGCCACAAAGAAAAGCGGAGATGCGCTATGATCAATGCCATTCGTGTCCATCAAACAGGTGGCCCTGAGGTTCTCACATACGAACAGGTGGAGATTGGCGCGCCGGGACCGGGGGAAGCGAAGGTCCGCCATGAAGCCATAGGCCTGAATTTCATCGACGTTTATTTTCGCACGGGTCTTTATAAGGCGGCACAAATGCCGTTTACGCCCGGTAATGAAGGCGCGGGTACGGTTATTGCCGTGGGCGAAGGTGTCGACACACTTCGGGTCGGCGACCGTGTGGCCTATGCGGCCACGCCCGGTTCCTATGCCGATGAGCGTATCCTGCCTGCCGACCGTCTGGTAAAAGTGCCGGACAATATTGATCTCAAAACCGCTGCGGCCATGATGCTCAAAGGCATGACAGCGCAATATCTGTTGCGCCGCACGTTTCGCGTTGCAAAAGGCCACACCATTCTTTTTCACGCGGCCGCAGGCGGCGTGGGCCTGATCGCCGGACAATGGGCGAAACATCTTGGCGCGACTGTGATTGGCACAGCCGGTTCCGAGGAGAAGGTCGCGCTGGCAAAGCAGCATGGCTATGATCACGTCATCAATTACCGCACCGACAATTTCGTTGAAAAGGTACGGGAACTGACCAATGGCGAGGGTGTGGATGTGGTTTATGACTCTATCGGCCGCGACACTTATATGGGTTCGCTCGATGTGTTGAAACCCTTGGGCGTGTTGGCCTGTTTCGGGCAATCGTCAGGGCTTATTCCTCCCTTCGATCTGGGCCTTCTGGCGCAAAGGGGATCACTTTTTATCACACGCCCGACCCTGTTCAACTATGTCGCGAAACGCGCCGATCTGGAAAAGACAGCGACGGAGCTTTTTGACATTGTGGGCAGTGACGCTGTCAAAATTGAAATCAACCAGACCTATGCGCTCAAAGACGTAAAAAAAGCGCATGAAGATCTGGAAGCACGCAAGACCACAGGTACGAGCATCCTGCTGCCATAAATGCAGGCTGCGACTAATGTTGGACTTACCAAGAACGAAGCTGCTGGCTAAAATTGCATAAAATATAACGGGGAATGATGGCAGCCACATTATACGACCGGACTCTTCTGGATGTCCGCCGGCTTACGAAACTGTTCGGGCAGCTCAGGGCCTGCGATGGTGTTGACCTCACCATTGCACCGGGAGAAATTCACGCGCTTCTGGGTGAAAACGGGGCCGGAAAATCGACTTTTGTCAAAATGCTGTTCGGTGCCTTGCAGCCGCTGGAAGGCGAGATCGTCTGGAAAGGCGAGCACGTTGTCATTGCTGAACCTGCCGTTGCAAGAAGCCTTGGCATTGGCATGGTTTTCCAGCATTTTTCCCTCTTTGACTCCCTGACCGCCGCCGAAAACATAGCGCTTTCGCTTGATGGTTCGCTGTCACTGGCAGAAGTGGCAAAACGCGCTCGTGAAGTGGGAACGACGTATGGCCTGCCGGTCGATCCGGCTGCGCATGTCGGCGATCTTTCGGTGGGCGAGCGCCAGCGTATCGAAATCGTGCGCTGTCTTCTTCAGGAGCCGGACCTGATCATTCTCGATGAGCCGACGGCAGTCTTGACGCCGCAGGAGGCTGAGCGGCTGTTCGTGACGCTGGAACGCCTTAAGGCGGAGGGCAAGTCGATCCTCTATATCAGCCACCGTCTTGAAGAGGTGAAGCGGCTTTGCGATCGGGCAACGGTGTTGCGGCATGGCAAGGTGGTGGCGCATTGCGATCCGCGTCAGGAAACGGCGGCGTCGCTTGCACGCATGATGGTCGGCAACGATATCAAGATTGTAGCGCGCGCGCCTGTGGTGGCTGCCGGTGAGCAAAGTCAGAATCTTCTGGAAATCAATGCGCTGTCGCAACCACCGCGTGGTCCCTTTTCCACTGCGTTGCGCTCGATTTCCCTTGCAGTCAAGGCCGGGGAAATTATTGGCATTGCCG
>JAATGD010000372.1 GCA_015654965.1 Hyphomicrobiales bacterium | reverse complement strand
TGAAATTGCGCAGATGAAATGCGAATGCGCTTTGAGGAATGAAAACCGAGGCCATTTTTCGGCTGCGCGCCTGAAGCCGCCCGATGATCGGACGCAATCGCGCCTCATGGAGCGCCAAGGCCTCCGCTACATTTTTATGCGCCTGCAAGGCCTGTCCCAGCATTTCGGCGGATGCGAGCGCCATGCCCGCCCCCTGCCCCGAGACCAGCGTCAGGCAATGCGCCGCATCGCCCAGAAGCAGCACCCGTCCCTTCGACCAGCGCGGCAGGTCGATCATGGTCAGGCTGTCGATCAGGAGCGAAGCGCCGCTATCACGCGCATTTTCCAAAAGATTGCGCACTTCAGGGTGGCTCTTGCGGCTGACTTCGGCAAGCAGCCCGAAGCGATCTTCAGACTTTTCCAGCCCCGTCCTTTGGTCCCGCCAGACATGCATGGCGGCAAGCCGCCCGTCATGCAATGCATAATATTCCGCCAGATGGCCCGGTTCAGCGTAAGAGAGGAAATCACTGTCAAAACTGCGCGGAGCACCGACATCATAAACCGCGAAATAATAGCCAAGCGGCGCAAGACAGCTATCATCCGGCCCGAAGATTTTTTGGCGGATCGATGAGCGGAAACCATCCGCGCCGATCACAAGATCGGCCTTGATCGTCTCGCCGCCTGCAAGGGTCGCGGTAACAGCTTCATCGCTGTTTTCAATCTCCACAACGCTTTCCCCGAAACGGATGGTTGCGGTATCGGGCAGCACCTCGCTTAACGTACGGACAAGATCGTTGCGGCGGATGGCGAGAAAAGGCAGGTCACGAATGAAATCGCGATAGCGCAGACGCAGCAATTCCCGCCCCTTGCTATCCTTGTAGACATTCTCGTCAATCATATACGAAGACGCCTGCAATCTGTCGTGCAGGCCCATACGCCCCGCCGTCTCAAATCCCAATCCAGACAGCCCCAGCATATAACCGTTTTCGCGCAGGCTGCGCGCGCGTTCGACAATAACGCAACGCCATCCGGCCTTATCAAGCCACCATGCGGCTGAAAGCCCGGCAACGCCCGCGCCAATGATAAGAGCAAGCGGTCTGGTCACGATGAAACTCCCGTCATAAGGCGGCGCTCCAGAAATCTGAGGATGAATGGCGTCAGTAAAGCCAGCAGAAAGGCCATGCCAAAGCTGGCGGAATATCCCGAACGCGCCGCAAGCATGGCCCCCGCATAGCCGAACAGGGCGGCAGCCACAGCGCTTGCACTTTGAAACAGGGTGAAATCGACCCCCGGCTGTTTTTCGGAAACGATATCCATCAACCGCGAATAGATCGCAACGAAACCGGCCGCCATGATTGCCCCTTCAAGCATGAAAGCGCCAACAAGAAGCGGCAGATATTCCACATCCAGCGTGACGATTGCGGCAACAAGGCAAAGTGTTGCGATGTGCAGTCCGGCGACAATCAATATGGCACTTTTCGCGCCTTTGCGATGGACGATCAATCCGCCTATAGCCGCGCCCGCAACACCGGCGACCATCCCACCTGCGCCATTGAGCATCCCAAGAAGAGAAAGCGGCACCCCGGCATCGATCAGAAATGGCCCCGACAGAGATTGCGCCAGTCGCCCACTCATCTCGAAAACAATCGCCATGCAAAGACCGATACGCATATCAAAATGGTGGAGCGCGTTCTTCAGCCCCGGCCGTTCCATTTCCGGCACGGTTTTACACCGGGCTTCCGGGGTAAGCGCCATCGGCAAACTCATGACCAGCAGGACAAGAGCCAGCAACACACAAGCGACAAGCCAGCCCCACAGGGCGCTGATGGTGACAAAAAGACCGCTGCCGAAAATCAGGCCGAGATAACCGCCTCCCACCTGCGCCACGTTTCCGGCACCGCGCTTTCCTGCCGGCATCTGTTCGATGATATAGGCGTCACAGGCAATATCGACGGTCGCCGATGCTATGGCCATCAGCACCAGAAGCACGAGAACCGTTGTAAAACTGGCCGTTCCAGCAAACCCCAGACCGATAAGCATAAACGCCACGACGAGTTCACCTGCCACGATGATCCGGCGTGAACGACGCCTGCCATCCGGCAGGATGCGCAGTCTTTCCGTCCATGGCGACCAGAGGAATTTCACCGCCCAGACCAGCATGGCCAGCGAAACAAGGCCGATCCTGTCGAGCGGCACATTCTGCGCCCGTAATATGGCGGTAATACCCATAAAAGTAAGGCCACCAATAAGGCTCTGCGCGGTATAGATGCCGCCCGCCGCGATCAACACACGCGGGCGCGATGCGGTTGCGGCGCTTGGGATGACTTCAGAATTCATCGGCTTCAGAAATCCTTGCGCAAC
>JAATGD010000278.1 GCA_015654965.1 Hyphomicrobiales bacterium | reverse complement strand
GATGTGAGCTTCACCGAGCCGGGCAACCCGCTCGACCGCCATCCGACCTGGAAGCACGTCGCCTGCCCGACCTGCGGCGGCCCGGCGACGCGGGAAACCGACACGTTCGATACGTTCTTCGAATCGAGCTGGTATTTCGCCCGGTTCTGCTCGCCGCGGTCGGCGCAGGCGTTCGAACGCGACGATGTCGATTACTGGCTGCCGGTCGATCAATATATCGGCGGCATCGAGCACGCGATCCTGCATCTCCTCTATTCGCGTTTCTTCACCCGCGCCATGAAAGTGGCGGGCCATGTCGGCGTCGACGAGCCGTTCAAGGGCCTGTTCACACAGGGCATGGTGGTGCATGAAACCTACAAGGCCAATGGCCAATGGGTTTCGCCTGCCGATATCCGCATCGAGGAAATCGAGGGCGGTCGCAAGGCGACATTGATTGAAACCGGCGTTCCGGTTGAAATCGGCTCGATTGAAAAAATGTCGAAGTCGAAGAAAAATGTCGTCGACCCGGATGACATCATCGCTTCCTATGGTGCCGATACGGCGCGCTGGTTCGTGCTTTCCGACTCACCGCCCGAGCGCGATGTGATCTGGACGGAAGCGGGTGCAGAAGGTGCGCATCGTTTTGTGCAGCGCGTCTGGCGCCTTGTTTCGGAAGCAGCGGATGCTTTGCAAGATGTGGCACCGAAGGCTGGTACAGAAGGCGAGGCACTTGCTGTCTCCAAGGCTGTTCACAAGGCAGTGCAAGCTGTTGGTGACGATATCGAAAAACTCGCCTTCAACCGTGCCGTGGCGCGTCTTTATGAATTGCTGAACGCATTGGCGCAGCCTTTGCAGCAGGTCGCTCTTGGCAAGGCCGATGCGGCTTTGAAAACCTCAACACGGCAAGCCACCGAAATGCTGATTGCGATGCTCGCACCGATGATGCCGCATCTGGCCGAACAGTGCCTTGGTGTGCTGGGTGGCAAGATTGCAGGACAAGAGACGCTGGTCGCGCGTGCACCATGGCCGGTTTTCGATCCGGCATTGGTGGTGGAAAATGATGTTGTCCTGCCTGTGCAGATCAACGGAAAGAAGCGAGGGGATTTGACAATCGCCCGCGACGCTGATCAAGCTAGCATCCAGCAGGCGGTGCTCGAACTTGACTTCGTCAAGGCAGCACTTGGTGGGGGCTCGCCGAAGAAGATCATCGTGGTTCCGCAAAGGATCGTCAATGTCGTTGCCTGATCGCTTTCTTTCTACAATCAAGACTGCCCAATCGGGTTTTGTCGCTCTGGGGGCCGTGCTCCTTCTTGTTGGCTGCACCGCGCAGCCACTTTATTCGTCAGGCGGTGCCGGGACGACGATTGGCGGCTCTGTCGCGCCGGATATGCGGGCAAAACTTGCTTCCGTGTCCGTTGAGCCGGTTGGTGATGTGTTCGGTCAGCAGGTGCGCAACCGGCTGATTTTCCTTCTTGGGGGCGGGGCGGGTGAGCCTGTCAATCCATCCTATCGCCTGAGCCTCGGTCTGGGTACGTCCACGCTCTCTTCCGTGAGTGTGGATATTGGGGATCAGACCGATCGGACAGGCCGTCCATCGGCGGGTATCGTCAAGGCGACATCGAATTTCGTGCTGCGTGACATGGATGGCAAGCCGCTGGCAACGGGTACGCGCACGGCGGGCGCGTCCTTTGATCGTCCGCGTCAGGAATTCGCCAATCTGCGTGCCGAACGCGATGCACGCAAGCGGGCCGCTGAAGAACTGGCACAGCAGGTTTATCTGACGCTTGCCATGAAGCTATCAAAGCTCTGATTTCATTTTATCCTGAATTTGGAAAAAAGCGGCGCCTTCAGCGCCGCTTTTTTCTTTCCCGCCTGCCTGGAAAAGACAATAAATTCAGCAAGCTAACATTGCTGTGCCTACCAAACATTTGTGTAAGTACTTGTTTTTCATAAATTAATTCACAAACTGAATAGTCCTGCCCACGCATAGAGCATGTCGCGGAAAAGTGGGAACCGGTTTTCCGGCAACGACATGCGCAAAAACGAATAGTCAAAGCGTGTCGTCTCATTCCGATTAACCACGACGCGTTTGAGTGGTTCAAACAAGATTGTCACAGGAGTAGACATATGAAGCGCATTTTCACAATAATCAGCAGTCTTGCGCTGCTTGCAGGGCTTGCGATGCCCGGACATGCACAAGCGGAAGAAACAGCAAAGCCGCTGCAATGGCAATATTTTCAGGCAGATGAGAACGGCTTTCTGCGGACGCCTGTTCTTCTGACTGGCGACAAGGAAGCCATCTTGCTGGATGGTGGTTTCACCATTTCCGACGGCAAGCTTGTGGCGGAAAAGATCAAGGAGACGGGCAAGACGCTGACCACGATCTATGTCAGCCAGAGTGACCCGGATTATTATTTCAGCCTTGGCCCAATCAAAGCTGCTTTCCCGGATGCCCGTATTATCGCAGCACCGGAAACGGTTGCGGCGATCAAGGGTAATGTGGACGCAAAGCTCAAGGTCTGGGGACCGCAGCTGAAAGACAATGGTCCGCAAGCCTTGTCGGATGTCGTCATCCCCGAAGTGTCCGAGGCCAAGGTGCTGGAACTGGAAGGCAAGCGGATCGAGATTGTCGATGCCGAAGGCATGAGCAACAGGCGCTATCTTTGGGTGCCATCGTTGAAAGCCGTGTTCGGCGGTGTTCTAGTGACAGCGGCTGAGCATGTCTGGCTCGCGGATACGGCTGACGCGGCAGAGCGTAAGGCGTGGATCAAAACGCTTGATGGCATTGCTGCACGCGAGCCTGCCATTGTTATTCCGGCGCATATGTCACCCGGATCGGCAACCGATATTTCGGCGGTGAAGTTCACGCGTGATTATATCGAGGCATTTGACGCGGAAGCGGAAAAAGCAAAGGACAGCGGCGAACTGATCGCGGCTATGAAAAAACTTTATCCGGGACTTGGTGGTGAAAGCAGTCTGGAGCTGGGTGCAAAAGTCGTCAAAGGCGAGATGACGTGGGAATGAAATAAAAAGGCGGGCAATAGCCCGCCTTTTTAATGGATATAGTAGTTAGGCGATCTTCTGACCGGTCTTCGCCCAGTCGGCGAGGAAGGTTTCGAGGCCCTTGTCGGTCAGCGGATGCTTTACGAGTGCCTTGAGCGTTGCCGGCGGTGCGGTGACGACATCGGCACCGATGAGGGCGGCTTCCTTGACGTGGTTGACGGTGCGAACCGAAGCGGCAAGAATTTCGGTCTTGAAATCATAATTGTCAAAAATGGTGCGGATTTCAGCAATCAGCTCCATGCCATTGATGCCAGTGTCATCGAGGCGACCAATGAAGGGCGACACGAAGGTCGCACCGGCCTTGGCGGCGAGCAGTGCCTGATTGGCCGAGAAGCACAGCGTCACATTGGTTTTGTGGCCATCAGAGGTGAGCGCCTTACAAGCCTTGAGACCATCAAGGGTGAGCGGCAGCTTGATGCAGATATTGTCTGCGATCTTGGAAATGACGGCAGCTTCCTTCATGATCTGCTCGTATTCCGTGCCCGCGACTTCAGCCGAAACCGGACCCTTGACGAAAGAGCAGATTTCTTTGGTAACTTCAATGATGTCACGGCCTGATTTCAGGATCAGCGACGGATTGGTGGTCACGCCATCGACCAGTCCAAGATCATTAAGTTCGCGGATTTCCTTGACGTCCGCAGTGTCGACGAAAAACTTCATAGCAGTGTTCCTTCATTATGAGCGCGGGTTGGGGATTTAAATTGATTTAAATCCGGGAAGGTGGCTTTTCTTTAGCGCAAAGCCGCGCCAAGGTCACGCAATCATGTCGAAAGATTCGCACGATATTTTGGGTCTGTTTGAAGAACCCACACCTCACGTCGTGCCGGTGCTTGTTCCCATGCCTGCTGAGCGGCCTTATTATTATATGGTGCCGGAGGGGATGAAGGTCCAGCCCGGATCGATCGTGCGCGTGCCTTTG
>JAATGD010000183.1 GCA_015654965.1 Hyphomicrobiales bacterium | reverse complement strand
CGCCGCTTCATCGAAGGCATGGCCGGCGGCGCGGTCAAGGGCTGAGACATTCAACATTTATTCGGAGGCTAAAGTGCAAACTCCCAACGACTATCTGGAACGCGTCTATGCGGGTGTTCTGGGCAAGCTGATCGGTGTCTATCTGGGGCGTCCCTTCGAGGGGTGGACTTATGAGAAGATCATGGAAACGCTGGGGCCGATCAATTACTATGTGCATGAAAAGCTGGGCGATCCGCTGGTCGTGACCGATGATGACGTTGCCGGAACGTTCACCTTCATCAGGGCGCTTGAAGACTATGGTGTTTCCCCCGATCTTTCGGCGGAAGATATCGGCAAGGCATGGCTCAATTATATCGTCGAAGAGCGGTCCATTCTCTGGTGGGGTGGTAGTGGCAATTCGACGGAGCATACGGCTTGGCTCAATCTGAAAAAAGGCATTCCGGCACCGGCCTCCGGTTCGATTGCTGTCAACGGCCAGACGATGGCCGAACAGATCGGCGCGCAGATATTTATCGACGGATGGGCGATGGTCGCACCCGGTCAGCCGAAACTGGCGGCGAAGCTTGCCGAGCAGGCAGGCAAGGTTAGCCATGACGGGGAATCCGTCTATGCGGCAATGTTATGGGCGGCAATGGAGGCTGAGGCTTTCCGTTCCACGGATATTGATCATTTGATCGATACGGGACTATCGGTCATTCCTTCCGATTGCCTGATTGCGCGATTGATCGCCGATATCCGCAAATGGCATGGTCTTTATTCGGATTGGCGCGAAACACGCCAACTGATCGAGGATCAATATGGCTATGCCCGTTATCCGGGTAATTGCCACGTTGTCCCCAATCACGCCTTGATCATCATGACTATGCTTTATGCGCATGACGATTTCCAGAAGGCACAGATGATCGTCAATACGTCTGGCTGGGATACGGACTGCAATGCCGGCAATGTCGGATGTCTCATGGGCATCATGCACGGTCTTGAGGGAATAGAGGCGGGTCCCGACTGGCGCGGTCCCATCGCCGACCGTTTGCTGATTTCCTCCGCTGACGGCGGCAATTCGATCAATGATGCGTCGCGCGTTGCTTATTACATCGCCAATCTGGGGCTGGCTTTGCAAGGAAAAGCAGCTTTGCCCGCACCGAAGGATGGCGCGCGATTCCACTTTTCGCTCCCCGGAAGCCAGCAGGGGTTCCGGCCGCAGGAAAGTCTGGATGCTAATAAATCCGTTCGTCTCTTCAATGAAGAAACAGCGCAAGGACGCATGCTGGCGATTTCCTATGAAGCGCTCGGTCCAGGACAATATGCGGCGGTAACAACGCCGACGTTTTCACCGCGTGAAATGCTCAAAATGCGGACCTACGATCTCATGGCGACTCCATTGGTCTATCCGGGCCAGAATGTCCGGGCCAGACTGGTTGCCGCACAGGATAATGTGGGCGAAGTCGAAGCATGTATTCGTATCCGCAGCTATAATGCCCTCGATGAACTGACGGATCATGACGGACCGGCTGTTTCATTTGGCCCCGGCAAGGACGTCATTATCGAGTGGATACTGCCGGAGTTGGACGGTCAGCCGATTGCTGAAATCGGCGTGGTCCTGAAGGCCAAGGGCAGGAAAGCCGACGGAAAGGTGCTGCTCGATTATCTGCGCTGGGATGGCGCTCCGAGCTTGACGCTGCACCGTCCGGCAGGCGACGGCGATTTCTGGCGGATGGCATGGGTCAATGGCGTGAGCTTCTTCTCCAAGCGCTTCCAGGCCAGTTTCAGGATATCGCAGTCTGTCGGAGAGGGCATCGTCTCGCACGGGACGCGTGAATGGACAGATTATGCTTTAAAGACCGACGTCGTTGTGCACTTGGGCAATTATGGCGGTGTGGCATTTCGTGTTCAGGGTTTGCGTCGGTATTACGCGGTTCGTGTCACACGTTCAGATACGCTTGAGATTGTGCGCATACGTGACGACAGGACGGATATTCTGGCCAGCAAACCGTTCGTTTTCGCAATGGAAAAGGCCATTTCGGTTTCTCTTCATGTGAACGGTAATCGGTTTTCGGCACGTGTCGGCGATGTGGATATTGAAGTCATTGATGATAGTTCTCAGGCAATCGGGTGCGGCGGCATTGGCCTGATTGTACATGAAGGCGCTTTATCAGCAGACTATCTGACAATTTCACCGCTCTAAGCATAAGGTTTTGTCGGGCGGTTCACTCCGCCCGGTCAAGTATTATTTGCCGGTTAATTGATCTAACCGCAGTGTTATAAATGAGAGAGTAAAATGGCTCCAGTCTCCATCAAGAATGTCGGCAAAAACTACGGAAACGTGACTGTTATGCAGGACGTTTCGATAGAAATCGCGGATGGTGAATTCGTTGTTCTGGTTGGGCCGTCGGGTTGCGGAAAATCCACGCTTCTCAGAATGATCGCGGGGCTGGAGGACATAAATTCCGGCACCATTTCAATCGCCGACAAGGTCGTTAACGGTTTGCCGCCGAAGCAGCGCGATATTTCCATGGTGTTCCAGAACTACGCGCTTTATCCGCACATGACAGTTGCGGAAAATATGGCTTTTTCCCTGACTTTGGCCAAAGCCTCTGCAGAGGAGAAAAAGCGTAAGGTTGCCGAGGCTGCGGATATACTGGGCCTGACTCCGCTTCTGGAACGATACCCAAGACATCTTTCGGGCGGTCAGCGTCAGCGTGTTGCGATGGGGCGTTCCATCGTTCGTAACCCGCAAGTCTTTCTGTTCGATGAACCTCTGTCCAATCTGGATGCCAAGCTCCGGGTTGCCATGCGTGCAGAAATAAAGGCGCTGCATAAGCGTTTGGGCACGACCATCATCTATGTGACTCATGATCAGGTTGAGGCCATTACTATGGCCGACAAGATTGTCGTTCTGCAAGGAGGCCATGTCGAGCAGATAGGTGCTCCTCTTGATCTATACGACAATCCAGCGAATAGTTTTGTGGGACAATTTATTGGTTCACCTTCCATGAATCTGTTGAAGGCAAAGAGGGCAGGCGACTATTTGGTTCTTGAAAACGAACTTTCGACCAATCTACCTGCTCCTGTCAGCCTTGAAGAAGGGCAGTATGTTTTTATCGGCAAGCGACCCGAACACATGGCTTTCGCCCAGAATGGCGTCGAGGGTCTCACCGTATCGGTCAATGTCGTCGAGCCGACTGGATCTGAACTCTTTGTGGTTGCCCAGCAGGCAGGCGTCGAGCTGACCTGTGTATTTCGCGACCGATTGTCAATTCGTGACGGTGATCTTCTGAATTTGGATTTCACCCAAGGGCCCGTTCACTATTTTGATGTCCAAACATGTGATCGATTAATGCCGTAAAGGTTCGCTCCTTGTTTGGTCATGGGGCTAAGTTTTTACTATTTGGGTGGCGCAGTGGATTCTCGGACGACGAGAGCATAATCCACTTCATAATGCGTAGGAACATTGTACCCATCAAGGCGGGCCAGAATATATTCGCCAGCCCCTTTCCAGGTTAAATCGGTTGGGATGTGAAGCGTTGTCAAGGATGGGCGGAGAT
>JAATGD010000318.1 GCA_015654965.1 Hyphomicrobiales bacterium | reverse complement strand
GCATGCCGTGCTGTCGAAAAGGCGGAATATGACCCTGCACGCGCTTTTCTGCCTGCGACCGTGTTTCGCCGATTAATCTTGACGGCGGCTCATTCCCTCTGCCGGAAACATGCGCTAAAGAGGCGCCGACGAATTTCACGACCGGCCCCAAGGATACGCCCCATGTCCACATCCGAAAGCGAAATGCAGGCGCGACTGCTTGCCCAGGCTCTGCCCTTCATGCAGCGCTATGAGAACAAGACGATCGTCGTGAAATATGGCGGCCATGCGATGGGCAATGCCGAACTGGGCAAGGCCTTCGCCGCCGATATCGCACTTTTGAAACAGTCGGGCGTCAACCCCATCGTGGTTCACGGCGGCGGCCCGCAGATCGGCGCCATGCTGACGAAGATGGGCATCGAATCGAAATTCGAGGGCGGGTTGCGCGTCACCGACCAGAAGACGGTCGAGATCGTCGAGATGGTTCTGGCCGGTTCCATCAACAAGGAAATCGTCGCCCTCATCAATGCCGAAGGCGAATGGGCCATTGGTCTCTGCGGCAAGGACGGTAACATGGTCTTTGCGCAAAAGGCGCACAAGACGGTTATTGATCCTGATTCCAACATCGAAAAAGTGCTGGACCTTGGCTTTGTCGGCGAACCGGCGGAAGTGGATCGCACCCTGCTCGATCTTCTGGCGCGCTCGGAAATGATCCCCGTCATTGCCCCGGTCGCACCGGGCCGCGATGGGCACACCTATAATATCAATGCCGATACTTTTGCGGGCGCCATTGCAGGTGCGCTTGCCGCAACCCGCCTTTTGTTTCTGACCGATGTTCCCGGCGTTCTCGACAAGGACAAGCAATTTATCAAGGAATTGTCGGTTTCTGATGCGCAGGCGCTGATCAGGGACGGCACCATCTCCGGCGGCATGATCCCCAAGGTCGAAACCTGCATCGACGCCATCCGGCGCGGTGTGGAAGGCGTGGTCATCCTCAATGGCAAGACGCCGCATTCGGTTTTGCTTGAGCTGTTCACCGAGCATGGTGCTGGCACGCTGATCGTGCCGTAAACTACAAAAACAACAGTCCAAAAATTCCACAGACGATCAAAAGGCAACCGGCGATTTCCGTCCGGTTGACCCGTTCGTGGAACAGAAACCACGATGCCATAAAGGTGAAGACCAGCTCGATCTGGCCAAGTGCGCGCACATAGGCGACTTGTTGCAGGCTCATGGCCGTAAACCAGCAGGCCGAGCCCAGAACGCCGGAAAGACCGACCAGCGATGATGATCGCCAGCTTTTGAGCACCTGCACGATTTCGCCCTTGTCCTTCCACGCCATCCACACAAGCATGAAAACGGTCTGGAAAGTCGTAACGCAAGCAAGTGTGACGGCTGCATTCATGATCGGACCGGGACCGCCGTCAAGCGAAAGCGATGCACTACGATAAGCCACAGCCGAAATGCCGAACACGGCACCGGAAGCAATACCGATCAGCGCTGTGCGTCCGGTCAAAGCCGCCACTATATTGCGCCATGAAAGCGTGGTGCGCGCGATGGAAATCAGCATCACGCCCAGAACACCCACGATAATGGCAATGATCGCGCCAAAAGTGACGCGCTCACCGAGCAGCACAAAACCGAAAATTGCCGCCTGCACCGGCTCTGTCTTGGAATAGGCGGTTCCGACCGCGAAATTGCGCAGCGAGAACAGATAGACCAGCAACATGGTCGCAAAAATCTGTGCCAACCCGCCAATCACCGCCCAGAAGGCAAATGTCGCATTGAGTGTGGGGAAGCCCCACCCCACGACCTGATTGAGAAACAGCACATAAAGAATGGCCAGCGGAAAACCATAGCCGAAACGCACGAAACTGGCACCGCGTGTGCCGAGCGAGGTTTGCAGGTGCTTTTGCAGCGCCGAACGCAGGTTCTGCATGAAGGCAGCAGCAATTGTGATGGGTATCCAGAGTTCCATAGTCCGCCGCTAACATGCAGCAAAGCATAAGTCCATTGGCCCATCTCGTGAAAAATTCCGTTTCCTTGCAACAAGCGCCCATGCCATAAGCAAGGTCATGACAAATCTTCCTGGCACAACCCATTTCGCGCATGTCACCGACTGGGTGTTCGACCTCGACAACACGCTCTATCCCCATGCTGCCAATCTGTTTTCACAGATCGATGTGCGCATGACCGCCTATATCGAAAATCTGCTGCAATTGCCGCGTGAGGAAGCGCGCCGCATCCAGAAGCAGTTTTATCTCGATTATGGCACCACGCTCAAAGGCCTGATGGAGTGCCACCAGATCGACCCGGACGATTTTCTGCAAAAGGTGCACGATATCGATTATTCATGGCTGACGCCCGATCCCGCATTGGGAGAGGCCATCAAGGCCCTGCCCGGTCGCCGCTTCATCTTCACCAATGGCGATCGCGGACATGCGGAACGCGCCGCGAGCCAACTCGGCATTCTCGATAATTTTGACGATATTTTCGATATTGTCGCAGCCGGTCTTATGCCAAAGCCGGAGCGCGTGACCTATGATCGTTTTCTGGACACGTTCGGAATTGATGCCAGCAAAGCCGTGATGTTCGAGGATCTGGCGCGCAATCTCGTCGTGCCGAAAACGCTTGGCATGCAGACCGTTCTGGTTGTGCCAAACAATTTTGAGCCAACATTTTCCGAAATATGGGAAAGCGATCCGGAGTTTACCGATCAGGTCGATTTCGTCACCGATAATCTGACGCAGTTTCTGGAAAAAATCATTGCAGACAGATAGGCATTTCACCGGGCTTGAAAAACGTATCGATGATATTGCAAATCGTATTCTTGCCCGTCTGCCAAGAAACCGTCTCATAGACGGTTTGATCGAATTTCTGGTCTTCGGTCTTAAGCAGGCTTGGGCCTGCCTGTTCGGCGGTACCATGCTGGCGCTGATCATGCTAACCCGCTGGCTGTGGCCGGATGGCGGCGCAGGCGTTATTACCCGCTATGATTTCCTGTTTCTGTCGGCTATCACGATCCAGCTTGCCATGCTCGTCTTCAAGCTGGAGGCATGGAGCGAGGCAAAGGTTATCCTGATTTTCCATATTGTCGGCACAGCGATGGAAATCTTCAAGACCCATGCCGGATCATGGATCTATCCTGAGGAAAACTTCTTCCGCTTTGGCGGCGTGCCACTCTTTTCAGGCTTCATGTATGCAGCCGTCGGCTCCTACATGGCGCGCATCAACCGTATCTTCGACATCCGGCTCAATCATTATCCGCCATTGTGGATGACGATCATTCTGGCAGCTGCCATCTATATCAATTTCTTCGCCCATCATTTCGTCTGGGATATTCGCTGGGCGCTGTTCGCGCTTACCTTCGCGCTCTACTGGCGCACAAGCATGCATTATCGCGTCTTCCGTTTCCGGCATAAGATGCCGCTGCTGATCGCGTTTTTGCTGACGTCGCTTTTCATCTGGATTGCCGAAAATGCCGGCACATGGTCGAAAGCCTGGCTGTACCCCAACCAGCATGACGGCTGGGTGCCGGTATCGCTTGGCAAGCTTGGCTCATGGTATCTGTTGATGATCATATCGGTCGTGCTGGTGACGCTGGTGCATCGCCCCCGGCCTTATAACGCGCAAGAAACAACACATGAAAACAATGCCAAACAAGCGGAAGGGTAGCTGCGCTTCCGCCTTCTGATCTAAAATTTTCCCGACACATCAATTACCGTGCCATAGGCCGTGTCCCGGTTGACGGTCCGCGCCGCATAGGGCGTTACGCCAATATTGAACCCATCACTGAAGCGATAGGAAAGCGTGGTCGAAACGCTGCCACGTGTATGCGCTGCATCGGCCTCGAATTTCAGCTCACCTATATAGTCAGCATTCGCGGTCATAATCGGGTCTTTATAGGCAAGGTCCTGCTCGATTTCGGCATTGACTGACCAGCGCATCTTTTCTGCCAGAGCCATCGTGTAATTGGCCCCGATATAGGCTGTCGTGCGCTCGGATTTCACATCTGAATAGTGGAACGGGAAATAGGCATTGCTTTCCGTATAGCCATCCATTTTCAGATAGCTGTAGCGAAGCCCGCCATAATAACCGATGGTGGCTTGATCCCTGAGATCAAATGACTGCCCAAGTTCCAACGAAGCACCCCAGCCTGTGATCGTGCTTTCACCCGTCCCCGGCTCGGTATAGCCCGACATGCGACGCGTGCGCGTCACATCATAGCGATTGGCTGCAATAGCGCCACGCAGATACCAGTCACCATTTCTGGTATTGCCTTGCCATTGCGCGTGGATACCGCCGCCAATATTGCTGTTGTTGCGGTCAAAATCACCCGGCAGATCGCGCGTAACGGAATGCGCCAAGGTGAGACCAGCGAGAAAATTATCGGTAAAGGCATGCGCCGCCGAAACCCAGCCGAGCACATCCGTTGCCTCCCCCGCCTGCCCGATATCGGTCGAGACGGAATAGCAGCTCTCGCCAGCCTTTGCCACTTCGCAAATCTTTTGCAGACGGTTTAGCCCCCTGCGTTGAGATTCAATGACCGAAAACGTATCATTGGCCAGTCCCGCGACAGCGTTGACCGTGTTGGTGACATCGATCCCGACAGGTTTTGGCACCGTTACAGACCCGTCTTGCGGCTTTGATTGTTCCGGCATCGACGTGCCCTCACCCGTATCAGGCAAAGTCACAGGATTCCCAGACGGATCAGCAGAGGGAACGGATGGCTTCGGCGTGGTCGGAACTGTGACAGGCGGTGGCTGAGAAACCAGAAGCTTCCATATAGTGGCGTGCTCTTCCCCCGATGCCAGTGTCGAAGTTCCTATAATGACGGTTCCATCTGAAGATATGGCGGTAGCATTTGAAGACAGCCCCCCGAGCGTCCCCAGATGAGTGGGTCCGGCAGCACCTGCGGCCCAGAATACGGCATGGTTTTTCTTCTCAACCGTTTGGGCGAAGCCGACGATGATCGACCCATCCGCGGATATGGAGGCAACACTTGATGAGCCATTGTCGTGGAATGATCCCATATCGGTTGGTGCAGTCGCACCATTCCGCCACGATACGGCGCGCGTCAGGCCTATGGAATTAATCGACATTCCCGCAATGACCGAACCATCGGCAGACAGGGCGACGACAGAAGTATGTCCCCCCAAAGTTCCAAGATCAGTTGGTAAGGTCGCTCCATCGGTCCAGGAAACCGCATGGGTTTTGCCCGTCGCTGCTAGCGACTGCCCCGCAATAACCCGGCCATTGGCGGATACCACCCTCGCCTCGGAACCACGGCCCGCGAGTGAGCCGAGATTTATTGGCACCATGTTTCTTTCTATGGCCCCGCCCGACCAGGAGACTGCCTGCACATGTCCCGATTCAAGATAAGACACGCCAACAATGACCCTGCCATCAGCAGAAACGCCTGTGGCAGAGGACTTCCCCCAAAGGGTGCCAAGATCTATAGCCGACGCCGAACCGGAGAGCCACTTTGCTGCATGTGTGACGCCATCAAAAGTCATGGCATCACCGACGATGACATTGCCATCAGCCGACACGGCAAGCGCATTGGATGTTCTTCCACCAAGCGTTCCCAGAACCGTACCCATCGCGCCACCATGCCAGACCATGGCCTGTTTTGCGCCTCCTGTGGAGGCGTAGCCGACAATATAAGTCCCGTCAGCGGAAATGGAATTGACGAAGGAAGTCGCATTATCGGGAGATGCAAGAAAGGTCGACGCCATGTCCGCACCGTTCCACATGACGGCACGTGTGCCGCCATCCATTATATAGGACCCTGCAATGATAGACCCATCGGCCGATATGACCGATGGTTTGAAGTTAATGGTTCCGATATCGATTACCTGACCCGATTGTTCCGCCTCATCCGCATAAGCAGGGCACAAGGAAATCGACACCCCCAGAAGAGATCTGGAAATCGTTTTAAAAACAATATTCATTTTCGTCTTCACATAGTAAGACGAGAGTCGAATATCGGCACAGATATGCTTACTGAAAAAATTGAAATCATGGTTTAGCCCCCTATTTTTATAATAGGCGGAATATAAAAATATTTTCAATCGTTATTTTCAGAAAATTAACGAACTATTAAGAATATAATATTAATTATTACTAATATTTACTCCATTCATAATCAGCAAGCAACTCCGTCATAGCGAAACCGTTATTGGAGAGGTTCCGGTTTCAACAATTGCGCTAAAACAGGAACCGCTCAATGGTGTGGTTATGCACGTGATCGAAATCTAAAGCTTGTAAAAATCCTTGATCTGCCCCCATGCTTCTTCAGCCGTTTCGACAAAATTCAGCAGTTCGATATCAGCGGGCGATATGGTTCCCTGTTCGGCCAGAAACTCGATATTGATCGCCTTGGTCCAGAATTCCTTGCCAAACAAGATAAGCGGCATGCGCTCCATGCGGTTGGTCTGGATCAAGGTCATAGCCTCGAACAGCTCATCCATTGTCCCAAAACCACCCGGAAACACACAAAGCGCCTTGGCGCGCATCAGGAAATGCATCTTGCGGATCGCGAAATAATGGAAATTGAAGCAGAGTTCAGGCGTCACATAGGGATTTGGTGCCTGCTCGTGCGGGAGCACGATGTTAAGCCCGATGGTCGGCGCACCCACATCGGCAGCTCCACGATTGCCCGCTTCCATGACACCCGGACCGCCGCCCGTAACCACGATGAATTCACGATAATAGGTCGTGGCTGAATATTCCGAGCAAAGCCGGGCAAATTTGCGCGCTTCTTCATAATAATGCGAATTGGCTTCAAGGTTTTTTTTCTGCACCTCGTTCTTGGCGGCCCAAGCTTCCCCCCCCGGCTCGGGAATACGTGCGCCACCAAACATGACAACGGTGGATTTGATCCCCCGGTCAGCCAGAATCAATTCAGGCTTCAAGAGTTCAAGCTGCAAACGCACGGGGCGCAGATCGCGGCGCGTCAGAAAATCATCATCTGTAAAGGCAAGGCGATAGGCAGATGCTTCGGTCTGCGGCGTCTGCGGTACGGTTTTGGCCTGTTTGATCGCTTCCTCGGAATTTGGAAATGGCGTCCAGCCAGACTTTTCCATTGGATTCATGCTCTGTCCTGCTCCTTGCAACGATTCAATCTGCCCTATTGTCGGACTATAATCTTAATCTGTCTCAAACATGGTCGCCATTGTTGATCCGCGATCCCTCATTTCATGATCACGTCACGAACAAGATTGACCCTCATGGCACCTTCGCTTAATCACTTTCATGACATCTGGCATGACAGCTGTACGATTTACACCAGCCATCCGCTTCCATTTCACGGAGACTACCCATGACCAAGCCCGATCTCGCCACCCTTGAAAGCATCATCGACAAGGCTTTTGACGCGCGCGATGGCATTAATACGGCAACCCGCGGCGAAATCCGCGATGCCGTTGAGCAGTCGCTCATTCTTCTCGACCGCGGTGAAGCCCGTGTCGCAGAAAAGGCGGCTGACGGCAACTGGCATGTCAATCAATGGCTGAAGAAAGCGGTGCTGCTTTCGTTCCGCCTCAATGCGATGGAAGTCATCAAAGGCGGACCGGGCCAGTCTTCGTGGTGGGACAAGGTTCCATCAAAGTTCGAGGGCTGGACAGCCAGCGAGTTTGAAAAGGCCGGCTTCCGTGCTGTCCCCAATGCCGTGGTACGCCATTCCGCCTATATCGCGCCCAATGCGATCCTGATGCCGTCTTTCGTCAATCTCGGTGCCTATGTCGATGAAGGCACCATGGTCGACACATGGGCGACCGTCGGCTCCTGCGCTCAGATCGGCAAGAATGTGCATCTCTCTGGCGGCGTCGGTATCGGCGGTGTTCTGGAACCCATGCAGGCCGGTCCCACCATCATCGAGGACAATTGCTTTATCGGCGCGCGCTCGGAAGTCGTGGAAGGCTGTATCGTTCGCGAGGGTGCCGTGCTTGGCATGGGCGTGTTCATCGGCAAATCGACCAGAATCGTCGACCGTGCTACCGGCGAAATTTTCTATGGTGAAGTACCGCCCTATTCAGTCGTGGTCGCGGGCACCCTACCGGGAAAACCCTTCCCGAACGGCGAACAGGGACCGGGCCTTTATTGCGCTGTCATAGTCAAGCGCGTCGATGAAAAGACCCGCTCCAAAACTTCGATTAATGAATTGCTGCGTGATTGAGCGATCAAGCGCTCACACAAAAGAAGAACGCACAAAAGGCGAAGCATGATGCTTCGCCTTTTGTCTGTTTAAATATGCCGTGCGCTTATTTGCGGACAGTGGATGGAGCCGCATCACCAAAGCGGTTGGCCGAACCATCCTGATAGGCGGAACCGCCCTGATTGATGGTAGCAGTCGCACGGTAATCGACATTACCCTGCGCGCCAGCAACCGGTCCGGTTCCGGGAGTGCGGAAAGCCTTTTCCTGGGTAACCTGCGCGTCAGGCTGACCGACATAAGGATTTTCAGCATAGGCCGCACCAGCGCTCAAAGCGAGGGCAAAAGCAGCAAGAGCAAACTTCTTCATTTTCACATTCCTTTTTTCATTCGTGTGTCGGCGGTTGGGAGCAACCGCACCGACACGTTGGGATCAAATTCTGAATTGAATGGCTAATCAGCCCTGATTGGCATCACCAAAACGATTGGCCGAACCGTCCTGATGGGTCGAACCAATCGATGCGGGAGCGGTGTAATCAACCTTCTGCGAAGCAACCGGCGTACGATCATTGGCATAAAGATCAGCAGGCTCACCTACATTGGGATTTTCAGCGAAAGCAGCACCGGCGGTCATTGCAAGAGCGGCGGCAGCAAGAACAATCTTTTTCATTTCCTATCTCCTTGAAAGGCATTCCCGGCACAGGCGCCAAGCGCTTGGGAGGAGAATGCTAAGTTGTGCAGGAGCGGCGTTTCGTCGTTCCGATGAACTGCAAATGGGAGACAGCGGGCAAAAATTCCAGTCACGAAAATGTTTCGTAATTCACGCCTTTGTGCATGAAACCCCTCTTGAAATCCTTCAAGTGCACAAAAAATATATTTAAAATCATATTGTTATATTAAAATTAGCATTTCACGTATTTGTTATAGAGTGCCTTTTGTTCAGAAACCCTGAACAGTCTGTCCGTGATAGCTGTATAATAAAAGTGAACAATGTACAGCAAAACCGCATGAGGACCATTCGGTTTCACGATTGCACGGGAATCTGAAGCAAATCAGTTTCCGGCAATTGCCATCGAGCGTCCGGCAATTGAAACCCACTGACCGGAATGGGTAGGCCGTTGCATCTTGATATAGCGATAGGATGTTTTCTCCACCGGCAGAACCTCACGGCTCATATTGTCGAGAATATAATCGCCATGATCGGTGCGCACCGTCAGAACGACATGCGCCTCGCTGCCCTGTACCATAGTGATGAGAAGCTGTGAGGGGGCGATCCCGCGCGCCATGAGCTTGGCGCGCTTCATCAGCACATAATCCTCGCAATCGCCCTTGCCATTGGCGGGAATGGTCCAGTAATCGCGCTTGCTGTAATTGTCCTGATCGGAAACCGCCTTGATGCGGGCATTGACGGAACTGTTGACGCTTTGCAACATCGAAAGCCGCTGCGGCGTCAGCTTCAGCGGTGGCAGGACAGCATGAGCACGACAATCACGCGGGCTTCGCTCGCAATAATCCTTGTGCCCGTAAGGAATGCTTGTCGACCCGCCTACTTCACTCCATTGCGCGGCGTAAACCGGCATTGTCATGAGGGCAAAAACTGTAGCGAAGCCTGCTGCGGCTGGAGCGATGAAACGCATGCGCATTGTCCCATTTTAAAAACAAGTCCCTCGAACGGCCCGTTTTCCGGGTCTCGTTATCAATTGTTCTTGATCTAACGATGACAGCGCCCCTCTGGTCAAGACAATTCCGTGCTCGAATCCCACCCCTTTGGAAAAAACTGCCATGGCGTGAAATGGTATAAAATGAGGGATTATCGCCTCACGGCGGATTATGGTTTCATCCGGACCGCCGCCGATCTAATCTTGGTCAAAGTCGATTCTCACCGTTAGAAGCCCAACATCATGAATTTGCCCGTCAATCCTGCTGAAAACCTTGCCACACTCATTCGTTGTCCCTCGGTGACACCTGCGGAGGGCGGCGCACTCATCGCACTTGAAGCCATGCTCAAAACGATGGGCTTTGCGGTGGAGCGTCCCATCTTCAGTGAAGACGGCACACCGGACATTGAAAATCTCTATGCGCGCAAATCCGGCAATGGCCCGCACCTGATGTTTGCCGGCCACACCGATGTCGTCCCCCCAGGCAATGCAGCGGACTGGAAGCACCCGCCTTTTTCAGCGGCCATCGAGGATGGCATCATGTATGGCCGCGGGGCGGTGGACATGAAAGGTGGCATTGCCTGTTTCGTTGCGGCTGTCGCCCGCTATATCGAAAAACACGAGAGCTTGAAGGGCAATATATCGTTCCTGATCACCGGCGATGAGGAAGGCCCCGCCATCAACGGCACATCCAAATTGCTGGAATGGGCGAAGGCACGCGGCGAAAGCTGGGATGCGTCAATTCTGGGCGAGCCCACCAATCCCGATACGCTTGGCGATGCGATCAAGATCGGTCGTCGTGGCTCGCTATCCGGCACCATTACCGTTCATGGCGTTCAGGGTCATGCCGCCTATCCGCATCTGGCCGATAATCCGGTGCGTGGCATCACAACACTGGTCGAAAGCCTGCTTTATCCCGCCTTCGATCAAGGCACGGCTGATTTTCAGGCCAGCAATCTGGAAGTGACCAGCATTGATGTCGGCAATCCCGCAACCAATGTCATTCCGAACAAGGCCGTTGCTTCCTTCAATATCCGTTTCAATGACACATGGTCTGTACAAAGCCTGCAAGACGAAATCATCAGGCGGCTGGAAACAGCCTCTCGCGATGATCGCTTGCGACCGGGCCGCGAAAACCCGATCCGTTTCGAGCTGGAATGGCGCGAAAACCCAAGCCATGTCTTCCTTACCAGCAACGAAAAGCTGATCGGCACGCTCAGTGCCTCGGTTGAACCGATCGTCGGCAAGCGACCCCAGCTTTCGACCTCGGGCGGCACGTCGGACGCCCGTTTCATCAAGAATTATTGCCCTGTGGTGGAATTCGGCCTTGTGGGGCAGACCATGCATATGGTCGATGAGCGGGTCGCACTCGATGATCTGGAAGTTCTGACGCAAATTTACGAACGCTTTATCGCGGATTTCTTTGGTTAAGCCGTGTGGCGACTGAACATTTCCAAGGCGTGATACGCAAGCATCTTAACGCCTTGGTATAAGACATCCGCCTGAAAACTTCCGAGTGTTCGGGCGAGCCTGTGCGGAGAGTTGGGGATCTCATGCCAAATCTGGATACGATTTTCAGATATTTTCAGGGTGTCTGGAAGATGATGCTTGGCCAGAAGAATGGCCTTGATTATCTCGATGTCTCTGCCGAGGATTTCTGGGCCTCGTTCTATGCAATCATTGTGGCCTTGCCGCCGCTTCTGGCCAATTGGGTGGCTTATGCCGCAGACCTGACGGCGGGACGCGACGATGCAGGCATCCGTCTGGCCATCGTCATCCGCGCCGCCATCGTCGATATCAGCGCATGGATCATTCCGCTTATCATCATCGGGCTTCTGTCACAGCGCATCGGCATTGCCAAACGCTATGCAGCCTATGTGATTGCGACGAACTGGGGCAGCGCGCTGATTGCATGGATTTTTGCACCCATCACGCTGTTGCAGCTTTTCTTTCTGGGACGCCTCGATATTGCGACGCTTTTCGCCGTCATCATGTTCGGCCTGTCGATCGTGCT
>JAATGD010000411.1 GCA_015654965.1 Hyphomicrobiales bacterium | reverse complement strand
TCTTGCCGCCCTTGGCGTAAGGCGCGAGAAGATCGACGACCTTGATGCCCGTAACCAGAATTTCAGCTTCGGTCGACTGCTCGGTATATTCCGGCGCAGGCTGGTGAATGGCGCGCAGGGTCTTGGTCTTGAGCGGACCTGCCTCGTCAACCGGCTCGCCAATCACGTTCATGATACGGCCCAGCGTTTCTTCGCCAACCGGAACCATGATCGGGTTGCCCGTGTCGCGCACTTCCTGGCCACGAACCAGACCTTCGGTCGCGTCCATGGCGATGGTACGCACGGTGCCTTCACCCAGATGCTGCGCAACTTCGAGAACCAGACGATTGCCCTGATTATCAACTTCAAGAGCATTGAGGATCAGCGGCAGCTGACCTTCCGGGAACTTGACGTCAACGACAGCGCCGATGACCTGTGTGATATGACCAACCGTACCGGTCGCAGCAGCAACCTTGGTTCCAGCGGTCTTGGGGGCCGCTGCCTTGGCTGCGGCAGGCTTGGCTGCTGCCGGCTTTGTAGCCTTGGAAGCCGGAGCCTTTTCAGCCACAGCCGCTTTCGGTGCCGCCGGTTTTTTGGCTGGTGCTGCGGCTTTCGGCTTTGCCTCGGCCGCGGCGGTCGTTTTCGGGGTCGCTGCTTTTGCCATCGATCCTTACCTTCCGTTAGCATGAGTCCGAAAAGTTGCAGACTTTTCAGAGACGATCATGCGGTAAAACCAAACTTTAGAGCGCTTCCGCGCCCGAAATAATTTCGATCAGTTCCTTGGTGATCTGCGCCTGACGCTGACGGTTATACGTGATCGACAATTTGTTGATCATGTCGCCCGCATTGCGCGTCGCATTATCCATCGCACTCATCTTCGCGCCCATTTCACCGGCAACATTTTCCAGCAATGCGCGGAAAATCTGCACCGAGATATTGCGCGGGATCAGCGTGCTCAGGATCGCCGCAGGATCAGGTTCATATTCATAGATCGCGTCACCTGCCGTCTCAGCCTGCGCACTATCACCAGCGGATGCCGGAATAAGCTGCTGGGCGGTCGGGATCTGTGCAATCACCGATTTGAACTCGGAATAGAACAGCGTGCAAACGTCGAATGCACCCTCTTCAAACAGCCCGATCACCTTCTGGCCAATCTGGTCGGCGTGCACGAAAGCCAGCTGCTTCACTTCACGCAGGTTGACATGATCGATGATCAGGGAGGCAAATTCACGACGCAGAATATCCGCGCCCTTCTTGCCAACCGTGATGATCTTGACCGTCTTGCCTTCGGAAAGAAGCTTACGGGCATGATCGCGCGCCAGCCGCGCGATCTGTGAATTAAAGCCACCGCAAAGACCACGCTCCGCGGTGCAGACGACGAGCAGATGCACATCGTCCTTACCCGTACCAGCCATCAATGCTGGCGCATCTTCACCCGAAACGTTCTGCGCGATATTGGCGAGAACGGCACCCATACGCTGCGAATAAGGCCGTGCGGCCTCCGCTGCTTCCTGGGCACGACGAAGCTTTGCCGCCGCGACCATCTGCATCGCCCGGGTGATTTTCTGCGTCGCCTTGACCGAGGCGATACGGTTTCTCAGATCCTTTAGTGAAGGCATCCGTTCATCTCGTCTAAGCATGATTCCGAAAAGTTGCAGACTTTTCGGATAAAATCATGCGGCTTAACACAAATCAGGCAAAGGACTTGGCGAAAGCGTCGATCGCTGCCTTGAGCTTGCCCTTGATATCATCGCTGATGGCTTTCTCGTCACGGATCGCATCCAGCACATCCTTGTGCTCGTTGCGCAGCGAAGCGAGAAGACCTTCTTCAAACTTGCTAACCTGATTGACGGCCAGCTTGTCGAGATAACCATTCACACCAGCAAAGATCACCGCAACCTGTTCTTCCGTCTTGAGCGGCGAGACCTGCGGCTGCTTAAGCAGCTCGGTCAGGCGCGCGCCACGATTGAGCAAACGCTGCGTCGAGGCATCAAGGTCGGAACCGAACTGGGCGAAAGCTGCCATTTCACGATACTGGGCGAGTTCGCCCTTGATCGAGCCTGCAACCTGCTTCATGGCTTTGATCTGAGCGGCGGAACCAACGCGGGAAACCGACAGACCGACGTTCACAGCAGGACGAATGCCCTGATAGAACAGGTTGGTTTCGAGGAAGATCTGGCCATCGGTGATCGAAATCACATTGGTCGGAATGAAGGCGGAAACGTCGTTGCCCTGCGTTTCAATGACCGGAAGAGCGGTCAGCGAACCCGCGCCCTTGTCGTCGCTGAGCTTTGCAGCGCGTTCGAGAAGGCGGGAATGCAGATAGAAAACGTCGCCCGGATAAGCTTCACGGCCCGGAGGGCGGCGAAGCAAAAGCGACATCTGACGATAAGCAACAGCCTGCTTGGAAAGATCGTCATAACCGATCAGCGCATGCTGGCCATTGTCACGGAAATATTCACCGATGGCGCAGCCTGCGAATGGCGCGAGATACTGCATCGGGGCCGGATCGGAAGCGGTTGCCGCGACCACAACGGAATATTCGAGAGCGCCACGTTCTTCGAGAACCTTGACGAACTGCGCAACCGTCGAGCGCTTCTGGCCGATAGCGACATAGACGCAGAAAAGCTTTTCCTTGTCGGGGCCGTTATCGTGGATCGGCTTCTGGTTGAGGAAGGTATCGAGAATGATGGCGGTCTTGCCGGTCTGACGGTCACCGATGACCAGTTCGCGCTGGCCGCGACCAACCGGGATCAGGGCGTCAACAGCCTTGAGGCCGGTCGACATCGGCTCATGAACCGACTTGCGCGGAATGATGCCCGGAGCCTTCACATCGACGCGGCGACGCTCGGTTGCCTTGATCGGACCCTTGCCGTCGATCGGATTGCCCAGCGCGTCAACGACGCGGCCCAGAAGACCCGGACCGACAGGAACGTCAACGATCGCGCCGGTACGCTTGACGACATCGCCTTCCTTGATGTCACGGTCGGCACCGAAGATAACGACGCCGACATTGTCGTTTTCAAGGTTCAGCGCCATGCCGCGAATGCCACCGGGGAATTCGACCATTTCGCCAGCCTGAACATTGTCCAGACCATAAACGCGGGCGATACCGTCGCCAACGGACAGAACCTGACCAACTTCGGAGACCTCAGCCTCCTTGCCGAAGTTCTTGATTTGCTCTTTCAGGATAGCGGAAATTTCCGCGGCGCGGATGTCCATCAGCCGACCTCTTTCAGTGCAAGCTTGAGAGAAGAAAGTTTTGTGCGAAGGGACGTGTCGATCTGACGCGAACCCATTTTGACGATAAGACCACCGAGGATCGATGGATCGACGGTGACGTTGATCGTCACGTCCTTGCCGGCAACACTCTTGAGCGTCGCCTTCAATTCGTTTTGCTGCGCACTCGTGAGCGCATGCGCCGAAACCACATCGGCGGAAATCTCACCGCGATGCTCGGCTGCAATCTGGCGGAAAGCGGCAATGATGCCCGGCACCGCGAAAAGACGCCGGTTGCGCGCAACCACGCGCAGGAAATTACCAACCAGCCCCGTAATGCCCGCCTTGTCGGCAATCGCGCCAATGGCGTGCAGCTGATCTTCCGCAGAGAAGACCGGACTGGAAATTAAACGCTTGAGATCTTCGCTTCCGTTGAGAAGGGCCTCGAAACGGCCAAGATCTTTTTCCACAGCGGCAACGGATTTCGTATCGAGCGCCAGCTCGAAAAGCGATCCGGCGTAACGCTGGGCGACACCTGAAATGAGCGAAGACGTTTCAGCCACGAACAACCTGCTCTCTACGTTGAAACCATCCTTTTGGACCCTAATTTCGCTCAGGAAACCAAGCCGATGATTTTATTGAATCTTTCCGGAAAACCCCTGACACGCGAGCGCGCCAACACCGAAATGTGATTGCCGTCTAGCATAGACGAACAGGACTCGCAACACGCGAATCCCGGACTTTTGTGTAAGTTTGCCCGCCTTTTTCGATTTAAAAACCCACATGCTTAACCGACAAAACCAAAAGCATAGAGAAGCGGCCCCACTGCCAGCAAAAATTCGATGATGACGGCAACCCAGTTATAGATGGTCCCGCCCCTATCCGACATCATGGAAATGAAGCGGCCAAACAGGGCAAATCCCCATACGGCACCCAGCACGACCCAGAGAAACGGTTGGGCAAAAATGAGACATCCAAAGCCCACACCCAGATAAGGACCAGCCAGTACCGCACGAATGGAAGCGAAAGCCTCGGGGCGCGCGTTAATCGGCTGCAAACGCAGAAGCTTCATCGTCACGCCGGGCGCAAACAGCATCACGAGACCGACCAGAGCGGTGAGCGCGGCAGAAGACCACGCCATCCACTCGCCGGTTGTTGCAGGAAGATACAGTTCCATCAATCTGTTCCTATGGTTTTAAGCCCTATAGCGAAAAAATTTGCCGGTTTCCATAACCCCGAAACTCAAAGGAAGCTTTGCGGGTCAATATCCACCTGAACACGGATCGAGCCGCGCTCTTTCGGTCCTGAAGCAAGTACGGCACGAATGAAAGCCTGAATATCGGCGCGTTTTGTTCCGTGAACGAGAATGCGGAAGCGGTATCGCCCGCGCACCAGTGCAAGGGGCGCTTCCGCGGGACCAAGCACGGAAATATCAGCGGATGAGGGTGCTGCCCGTCGCAGGGCACGCGCATGATTTTCGGCGTCCCCGCGATTGTCGGCAGAAATGATGAGGGCTGCGAGCCGCCCGAAAGGCGGCAGGGCGCTGCGCTCCCGCTCTTCGATTTCGCGGGCATAAAACGCTTCCGAATCACCGCTGACGATAGCTCGCATCACCGGATGATCGGGCTGATAGGTCTGGATGAGGCCAAGGCTTTTACGCCCCGTTCGCCCCGCTCGCCCCGTCACCTGATTGAGCAGCTGAAACGTTCTCTCAGCAGCCCTCGGATCGCCATTGGCAAGCCCCAGATCGGCATCGACCACGCCAACCAGCGTCATGTTAGGAAAATTATGCCCCTTGGCAACCAATTGCGTGCCGATCACGATATCCGCTTCGCCCTTGGCAATGGCATCGAGTTCCAGCCGCAGGCGTTTAACGCCGCCAGCCATATCCGACGACAGAACGATGATTCGCGCATCAACAAAAGAAGCCGCCACTTCTTCCGCAATCCGCTCCACGCCGGGACCGCAGGCCACCAGATGATCGAGCGTGCCGCATTCGGGACAGGCCTGCGGTGTTGGTTCATGATAGCCGCATTGATGGCACATGAGCTGGCCGCGAAAACGATGTTCGACAAGCCAGCTTGAGCATTGCGGGCATTGGAAACGATACCCGCAGACGCGGCAAAGCGTGAGCGGCGCATATCCACGCCGGTTGAGGAACAAAAGCGCCTGCTCGCCGCGCGCAACTGTCTTGCCGATTTCTTCGGTCAATGCAGGCGATAAAAATCGTCCCGGAGGCGGTGGTGAACGTCGCATGTCAATGGTTTTAAGATCGGGAAGAGCGGCTTCCGCATAACGCCCGTAAAGTTTTATACGCTTGTAACGCCCCTGATCGGCATTGACCTGACTTTCAATCGACGGCGTAGCCGACGCGAGTATCACCGGAAAGCCGCCAATATGGCCACGCACCACTGCCATGTCGCGGGCATTATAGAACACACGGTCTTCCTGCTTATAAGCCGGGTCATGCTCCTCATCGACCACAATCAGCCCCAGTTCCTGGAACGGCAGAAACAATGCCGAACGCGCACCGGCCACCACACGCACCGTGCCTTCCGCCACCTGCCGCCAGACACGCTCACGGGTGCGCGGCGCAAGATCGGAATGCCATTCGGCGGGTTTTGCCCCGAATCGCTCATGAAAACGCTCGAGAAACTGCTGCGTCAGCGCGATTTCCGGCAGGAGAATCAGTACCTGCCTGCCTTGTTCGAGCGCCTTGGCGACCGCCTCGAAATAGACCTCCGTCTTACCGGAACCGGTCACACCATCGAGAAGCGATACGGAAAAGCAGTCTTCCGCAACTGATTCGGCCAGTATGTCGGCGGCAGCCTGCTGGTCCTCGGAGAGTTGCGCCCGCGCATACTCTGTATCAGGTTTCGCCACCACAGCGGGCGGCGGCAGCATCACGTCCTCGAAGACGCCTTGCGTTTTAAGCCCATCCACAACCGTCAGCGAAACGCCCGCAGCATGCGCAAGCCCGGAGCGCGTCCATGCAAGCCCCTCACGCACCAATTCCAATACACGCGCCCGCGCATCGGTCATGCGTTCAGGCTCACCACCCTTGTAGCGAAGCCCCGGAACAGATGGTTCGGGATCGAAAGCGGTCGGCACGCGCAAAATCATCCGCGCCACCATTCCGGGCGGCGAAAGCGTATAATCAGCCGCCCAGCGCATGAAGCGCAACATGTCAGCATCTACCGGCGGGCAATCGAAAACTTGCGCAATAGCGCGTAATTTCGATGTGTTGACGCTATCCGTCTCGCCTTCGCAGACGATGCCCGGCACTTCACGTGGCCCCAAAGGCACGCGCACGATCGATCCGGGCTGGACCTTCATCCCCTCCGGCACCATATAAGAATAAGGCCGCTCAGCAGGCATGGGAACAAGCACCGGCACGACGTGAGGTGTGGGTTC
>JAATGD010000298.1 GCA_015654965.1 Hyphomicrobiales bacterium | reverse complement strand
TAGCCGCGCACAACCTTGCCGGTTTTTGCGTCGATCACCGGGCGGTTCAGCGGATGGCTGAGCTTGCCCGCGAGATTGGTGACGGATTCCGGCGTCAGACGCGTATCGGCATCAAGCGTCATGACATATCTGATGTCTTTGGGCAGGCGCTCGTCGGGGGGCAGGAAACTGGTGTCGCGATCGCCACGCAGGAGTAGGTTCAGCTCATGCAGCTTGCCACGCTTGCGCTCCCAGCCCATCCAGACATTCTGCTTCTCGTTGAAGAGGCGGCGGCGATGGATGAGGAAGAAACGCGGCTGGTCATTGCCTGTATAATGCTCGTTGAGCTTGGCTATTTCCTCGCGCGCATAATCGTAGATTTCGGTGTCGGCAGGAGTGATTTCCTGGCGTGCGTCCACCCAGTCGCTGATCAGCGCGAAATAGATTTCGCCACGCGGATTGGTGAGGTAATGCACTTCGAGATTGCGGATCTGCTCTTCAACCGAATCGCGCGTGGTGATGAAGGTCGGCACCGCCACGAGCGTACGCGCCTCGGCAGGCAGGCCTTCCTTGTACTCGAAACCGATCAGCCGTGTGGGCTGCACGAACCACGGCACCAGCGCATTGAACAGCGAATAGGACGCGTCCATCGCCGGGAAAATGGCCAAAAGCGTGAACAGCGTGCGCAGGTCGGTGGAAAGACCGGCGCGGATCATGCAGTAATTGACCAGAAGAAGAATGAGGACCGTAAAAATCGCAGTCGGGATGAACAGGCCCCAAAGACCCATGCCGCGATAAAAGCGCAGCGCCTTCACGCTCAGGGGGGCGCGGTAGCCACAGACTTTTTCAAGTTCCCGGCGACCATCGCCAGAAAGATAATAGGCAATCGAGCCCTGGCTTTCCGCCTCGCCGCTCTTGTCGTTTTCCGCCAGTTTGAGCGCCGCCCATGTGATGTCGATCTCGCTCATGTCCGAATAACGGGCAAGCTTTTCAATCGTCACACGATAGGCATTGCGCGAACGGAAATCCAAAAGCTCGAAATCGCTGTGATCGCGCAGGATCGCATCAACCTCGTTGACCGTCTCGAACCATGTTTCCCAATCGACATCATCGATGGATTTAAGCGAACGGATGATATTGCCCATGGTCACGCCGCCGGTCGACTGGCGGGCATGTTCCTCGACAATGGCGTCTTCCGCGTTGCTGCCGTCTTCAAGCAGAATGCGCTCAAGCCAGCTTGCCGCAACGCTCGTGTCGGTCGAGGCCGAACGCAGGCGATAGAGAAGATGGGTCGCAAAAGTGCTGTCGCGGGCGGCATCCGCATATTGCGCCAGAACGGAATCGAGATTGGCTTCGTCCGCGACCACGATAGCGTCGGCGGCCGTATTGGCGAGATTACGCATGTTGCGCGCGCGGTCCACCCGCAGTGCAAGACGGCGCGCATTCTCGATCAG
Organism: Hyphomicrobiales bacterium; assembly: GCA_015654965.1. Taxonomy (GTDB): domain Bacteria; phylum Pseudomonadota; class Alphaproteobacteria; order Rhizobiales; family Rhizobiaceae; genus Brucella. The sequence continues at coordinate 4,790 of JAATGD010000298.1, read as the reverse complement.
GAAATAGCGCACGGCGGAAGGCAGCGCCCATAATTCACCGATCTTGAGCGGCTCGACCTCCTGAAAACCCTTGGCGATGGCGGTCAGCGTTTTCAGCGAAAAATTGCTGTCGGTATGGGCGACATAAAGCCATGCCAGCGCAAAAATACGCGGCATGCCGTCATATTTTCCGTTCCCGCCCTTATAGGGCAGCAATTGCGCGATGAAGCGGCGCGGCAGATCGCGGCGCGTCTGCTGGACGTTCTTGTCGATCTGGTAATGATTGTCGAGCAACCATTGCGCGGCAGGCGTAATGGTTTCGCCCGCACGCGATGCGGCATCGGATGCACGATAGGCATGCAGGATCAGCTTGCCGTTTTCCGACAGGCGCTGATCAAAGGGAAAAGCCTGATAGCCGGGAAGCGGAATATCCTCGCCACGCGCCACGGCACTGGCAAGCGTCAGCAACTCATCCTCGGTCTTGTAAAGCGCGCGGATGGGTGCCGGCTGCTCAGGTGGAAGCTGCGAGCCTGCACGCGGCGCGGCTTTTTCTCCCGCGGGCTTTTGCGCCTTGGGCTGCTTGGGTGCCCTGGGCGCCTTGGGCGAATTAGGCGATTTATTCTGGGTCGGGGTCGAACTGGAGTGCGAAGAAGTCGTTTCCGGCATCTGCCTTAACAGCCTTTCCGAAGAGGTCAATGAATTGCGGCGGCGGATACTGCATTTACTCTCACATGCATGACAGGAAAACGGCAGCATCCATGATCGTTTTCCTGAATGTCGGTCCGGTTTGACCAAATTGCGACATCACATTGTGCTGATATTCAAACCGTTTGAATCGCAACGCACAATTCTTTTTGGACGGTAATCTTGCGTTATGAAAGAGTTGAATTTTTACAACCCTAACATACTGAAAATCAAAATAATACCACCGCCGGTGCAGCGGGTTGTATATTCGCAAAAGCGCAGATTTGATAAAAATCAAACAAAAACCCGGCCCCGACAATACATCAGAGCGCCGTGCGCCCAAATAGGCGCACGGCGCTCTCAATATATTTTAACGCGCATCTTATCCGAAAACCGTTTCACACTTTTCGGGATGCGCTCTATCGTGCGGGAACCGGGCCTTTATGGCAATTCAACTTTCGATCAGGCCGCGTCCGGCTGCTTTTCTGTTTCTCTTGCGGCAAACAGTTTCCAGTAACGCGGGCGGAAGGCGATGCGGCTCTTCTCCGTCGCCGGATGTTCGGCGGGGATTTCTATTTCGACGCGCGCGCGCGCGCCGCCCACTTCCAGCTCCACCCGCCGCTTGGCCCCCGAACGCCGGCTTGTCACCACAGTCCCGGCAATGCAGCCGCCGCAACCGTCCAGCAGTTCCACATCATGCGGGCGGAAGAACAGTCGCGCTTCGCCATCCGTAATCAGGCCCCGGCTATCATCGACATTCAGCCCGATACTGCGATCGGAAAGCCAGACTTCGCCCTTTTCAACGTGCACGGGCAGCGTGCTCGATTCACCGATAAAGCCATAGACGAACGGCGAATTGGGATCGTCATAAACCTCGTCGGGCGTGCCGATCTGCTCGATGCGGCCCTGACTCATCACCACCACACGGTCGGCCAATTCCAGCGCCTCGTCCTGATCGTGGGTGACGAAGACGGTCGTATGTCCGGTCTTGTCGTGGATTACCCGCAGCCAGCGGCGCAATTCCTTGCGCACCAGCGCATCGAGCGCGCCGAACGGCTCGTCGAGCAGCAGCACTTTCGGCTCGATGGCCATGGCGCGCGCCAAGGCCACACGCTGGCGCTGCCCCCCCGACAACTGGGTCGGATAACGGTTTTCAAGGCCCTGCAACTGCACCAGATCAAGAAGTTGAAGCGCACGGGCGCGGATATCATCCTTTGCGGGGCGGGTCTTTTGCGGGCGCACCTTGAGGCCGAAGCCGATATTGTCGGCGACCGTCATATGACGAAACAGCGCATAATGCTGGAAGACGAAACCGACATTGCGTTCCTGCACGCTTTTGAAGGACGCATCCTCGTCGCCAAAGAAAATTGCGCCTTCGGTCGGGCTTTCAAGCCCCGCGATCAGCCGCAAAAGCGTGGTCTTGCCCGAACCCGATGGTCCCAAAAGCGCAATCAATTCGCCCGAACGGATATCGAGCGACACATTATGCAAAGCCGGAAAGCGCGCAAACTCCTTGCGCACGCTGGCCACACGAACTTCCATTCCCGATCCTTTCCCCTGCCACTTTCACGGCAACTTTATCTCAACACGCTACCGCAACCCTTTCAAGGCTCGCAACCGCACTGTCTATATTTGTGTCAATGCCCGCCACTCGCGGCCAGCTCATCACTGTAGCGCGCTTCCAGCACCATCTTCACGCCAAGCGTCACCAGCGCCAGAAACGCCAGAAGAGACGCCACCGCAAAAGCGCCAACAAAATTATACTCATTATAGAGGATTTCCACATGCAGCGGCATGGTGTTGGTCAGCCCGCGAATATGGCCCGACACAACCGACACGGCGCCGAACTCACCCATGGCGCGGGCATTACACAGCAAAACGCCATAGAGAAGCCCCCATTTGATATTGGGCAGCGTCACATAGCGAAACACTTGCCAGCCATTGGCACCAAGTGAAATCGCCGCTTCCTCGTCGCCGCTGCCCTGTTCCTGCATGAGCGGGATCAGTTCACGCGCCACGAAGGGAAAAGTCACGAACACGGTTGCCAGCACGATGCCGGGAACCGCAAACAGGATTTCGATGCCATGGCGTGAAAGCCATGGGCCAAGCGCGCTGTGGCTTGCAAAAAGCAGCACGAAAACCAGACCCGAAATGACCGGCGAGATGGAAAACGGCAGGTCGATGAGGGTGGTGAGTAATGCCTTGCCCTTGAACTCGAACTTGGCAATCGCCCATGCGGCGGCAATACCAAACACCAGATTGAGCGGTACGGAAATGGCCGCGACCATCAAGGTCAGCCGGATCGCCGCCCATGCATCTGGTTCAACAAGCGCTTCGAAATATTCGCCCGCGCCCTTGCGAAACGCTTCGACAAAGACGGCAACCACCGGCAGGATGAGAAACAGCGCCAGAAACAGAAGCGCCACAGCGATCAGCACAATGCGGGTCACAAGGCTTTCGCTGACAGCAGAGGCTTTGGTGGAGACGGGTTTATGCGCCATAACCGTATTTCCTCCGTGACCACGCCTGAATGAGATTGATGACAAACAGCATCGCGAAAGAAAGCGCCAGCATGACGACGGCCAAAGCCGTCGCGCCCGCATAATCATATTCCTCAAGCCGGATGACGATGAGGAGCGGCGCGATTTCCGACACATATGGCGTATTGCCGGCAATGAAGATGACCGAGCCATATTCGCCCACGCCACGCGCAAAGGCGAGCGCGAAGCCGGTGAGGATTGCAGGCTGAAGGCTCGGCAACAGTACGCCCCAGATGGTCTGCAAACGCGAAGCGCCAAGGGTTGCGGCGGCTTCTTCCACCTCGCGGCTGATTTCCTCCATGATCGGCTGCAGGGTGCGCACCACGAAAGGCAGGCCGATGAAAATCAGTGCCACGATGATGCCAAGGCGCGTGAAGGCAATGCGGATACCGAAAGGGGCAAGCAGGCTGCCGATCCAGCCATTGGGCGCATAGATCGCCGCAAGCGCGATACCGGCAACGGCTGTGGGCAGCGCAAAGGGAATATCGACGATGGCATCGACAAAGCGGCGTCCCGAAAAACGGTAACGCACCAGAACCCATGCCAGAATGACGCCGAAGACGACATTGACGAGTGCTGCGATGAAAGCGGTGCCAAAACTTGTTTCCAGCGCCTTCAAGGTGCGTTCATCGGTGATGATGCGCCAGAAGCCCGAGAACCCGACATCGGTCGATCTGAGCACAAGGGCTGCGAGCGGAATGAGAATGAGAAGCGTGAGATAGGCAACACTGAAGCCGAACGTCAGTCCGAAACCGGGAATAACGCTCGGCCTTTTAAAGTGCCACCCTGCTCTGCCGCGTGCAGGGAGCGAAGACATATTCTGTTTTGTTCCCTCTTGTCAGAACAGATGGCTTGTCAGAACAGATGACTGATTGGCACCGGATCGTTATTATTTGCCCGGCTTGTAAAGCTGATCAAAGGTTCCGCCGTCTCCGAAATGGAAGGGCTGCGCCTTCGCCCAACCGCCGAAAATGGGATCATCAATCGTCACCAGCGTCAAGTCAGGAAGTTTGCGCTGCTGATCAGCGGGAACCACATCGTGCTTGGACGGGCGATAAAAATGCTTGGCGGCAAGCGCCTGACCTTCCGGCGAATAGAGATATTCGAGATAGGCCTGCGCCAGTTTGGTGGTGCCGTTTTCCTCGGCGTTCTTGTCGACAAGGGCGACCGGCGGCTCGGCCAGAATCGACTGCGGCGGGGCGACGATATCAAACGCATCCTCTCCAAATTCCGCGACCGACAGATAGGCCTCGTTTTCCCACGCAAGCAGAACGTCACCCAATTGGCGCTGCACGAATGTAGTGGTGGAGCCACGCGCGCCCGTATCAAGCACCGGCACGTGGCGGAAGAGTTCGGCTATGTAATCCTTGATCTTCTGTTCGTCGCCGCCATATTCCTTATAGGCCCACGCCCATGCGGCGAGATAGTTCCAGCGCGCGCCACCCGAGGTTTTCGGGTTCGGCGTGATCACCTCCACACCATCCTTGACCAAATCGCCCCAGTCCTTGATGCCCTTGGGATTGCCCTTGCGCACCAGGAAGACGATGGTCGAGGTATAGGGGGACGAATTGTTGGGCAGGCGCTTGC
>JAATGD010000151.1 GCA_015654965.1 Hyphomicrobiales bacterium | reverse complement strand
CACCTTCCTGCCTGAGCGTGCGGATACGATCGCGGCGTCCGGTCAAGATCTTGTGCGGATAGGCCTGATGACCGACATCCCAGATGATGCGGTCATGGGGCGTATCGAAAACATGGTGGAGTGCGACGGTCAGTTCCACCACGCCAAGCCCCGCGCCTAAGTGTCCGCCCGTGGTCGAAACCACGTCGATCATCTCATCGCGCAATTCGCGCGCAAGCTGCGGCAGGTCCGCTTCCGGCAATGCGCGCAAGGCTTCCGGCGTCGGTGCCTTGTCGAGCAGGGGGGTGATGGGTCGGGACATTCAAACAACCTGTTGTTTGTTGCATGTGTGCTTGTTGTCGGTATAGCAGCAGCGCTTGCGGATCAAGCCGGGCGGGACATCGTGTCCTATCTGGAATATCATTCGGGCAAAGGTATGAATTCTTCCTCATCCCCCGGCACGATGTCGAAACGCCCCATCCGCCATTCCTCCTTGGCCTGTTCGATGCGCTCACGCGAGGAAGAAACAAAGTTCCACCAGATATAGCGTTTTGAGCCGAGCGCCGCGCCGCCAAACAGCATGATATGCGCGCCTTCCGGTCCCGCCTCCACCACGATATCGTCGCCCGTACGGAACGCCAGCAGACGGTCGGGCGGAAACACATCGCCCGCAATACCGACATTGCCGGAAAGCGTGTAGATCGCACGTTCTTCGGTCGCGGGCGGAATGTGAAAGCGCCCGCCCGGGCGGATAGCAATATCGGCATAAAGCGTGTCGGCATGCTGGACGACGGGGGATTTCAAGCCATGCATGGCGCCGATGATCAGGCGTCCGCTGAAATCGCGCTCCTCCATCAAGGGCAGATCGGCCTCATTGGTATGATGGAATTCCGGGGCGATTTCCTCGAATTTTTCCGGCAGCGCCAGCCATGTCTGGATGCCCGAAATCGGCATGGGCGCGTTACGATCCTCTTGCGGCGAGCGCTCGGAATGCACGATGCCGCGTCCCGCCGTCATCAGGTTCACATCCCCCGGACGGATGACCATTTCACTGCCCAGACTGTCGCGATGGCGGATATGACCGTCGAACAGATAGGTGACGGTGGACAGGCCGATATGCGGATGCGGCTTCACGTCGAGCGCTTCCCCATCGCGCAGCACCGCCGGTCCCATACGGTCGAAGAAGATGAACGGTCCCACCAGCCTGCGGCGCACGGTCGGCAGCGCACGGCGTACCGCCAGCCCGCCAATATCGCTGGTGCGCGGGATCACCAGCGTTTCGATTTTTTCTACCGATGTCTTGTCACCGAGAACCGGATCGGGACAGGGGAAAAAGCTCATGGCGACGGCTCCAGATAAAAACAAAACCGCACCAGCGCAGAAACGCCGGTGCGGCCTTCATGATCTATATGGTCGCCGCTCAGCGGTTGTTCAACAGCTTCGACAGCTCATTGGTATCCGGCACCTGACCGCCTGCGGTCAGCTTGTCCACCAGACCCGGCAGAACCTGCGAAAGCTGGCCGAGCAGTTCCTGCGGATCGATACCGGCATGCTGCGCGAGTTCGTTGATCGTGTTGCTGCCGAGCGCCTCGCCCAGATGGCCCGGCTCGATGGGAGCGTTCTGTCCCTGACCAACCCATGAATCGACCTTGTCACCAAGGCCTGCCTGCTTGAGCTGGTCGATAAGACCGCCAAGACCACCACTCAGCGGACCGGGGGCTGCGGGCGCATTGGCGGCATTGCCGGCCGCCGCACCACCCAGAAGACCGCCGAGGCCACCCAGAACGCTGCCGAGCAGACCGCCACCAACACCGCTATCGGCCTGCGGCTGCTGATTGATCTGTGCCTGCGCCGGGTCGTCCTTATGACCACCCAGAAGCTTGCCGACCAACAGAGCGCCAAGGGCGATCATGACCGGCTTTGCAAGGCTGCCGCCGGGGATCGGCGAATTCGAGTTATCGTCATAGTTTGACATGGCGCAATACTCCCTGCGTTTTCATACACATTCCGTGTGCTTGATCAGTTAAAATTAAATAGTTTGATCCATTTTACAAGCATTATACCTTGCCAAAAAGAATTTAATATGAAAATTTTCTATCCGCATGATGCAAATGTTTATTAGCACTATCAGGAGATAGCGGCATGTCTTTTCTCAGCTGGATCATATTGGGGCTGATCGCGGGCTTTATTGGCAGCAAGATCGTCAATAAAAGCGGTCAGGGTTTCTTCCTCGACATCGCTCTGGGTATTGTCGGAGCAATTGTCGGTGGTGTGCTTTCGTCATTTCTTTTTGGTCGGGGAATTACCGGTGCTTTGGACATTTACAGCCTGATCGTGGCTATCATCGGCTCCGTCCTCGTGCTCTGGCTCTATCATGCCATCACCGGAAAACGCTCGATAGGCTGATACCTATCTTATATGCTATTCAGGCTCCGGCTCGCCCGGAGCCTTTTTTATTGATGCGAAAGTTTCCGCCTTTCATGAGCTTTATCCAACCCTATATCATGGCCTATGGCGCGCTGGCGCTGTTCGTCATCATCTATCTGGAATCTTTTGGCATGCCGCTTCCCGGCGAAAGCGCGCTGATCGCCAGTTCGCTTCTGGCGCTGCATGGCAGCATGCATATTGAAAACGTGCTTGCCGCGGTCTTCATCGGCGCGGTGCTGGGCGACACAACCGGCTATCTGATCGGACGCTTTGGCGGACGCAGGCTCATCTTGCGCTTCGGTCATCTGGTCAAGCTCACGCCCGAGATGCTCGCACGTTTTGAGGAAATGTTTGAACGACGCGGTTTTCTTGTGGTCGTCACAGCCCGTTTCGTGGTGTTGCTGCGGCAGTTGAACGGCATTGTGGCAGGCTCGGTGAAAATGAACCTGCTGAAATTCATGGGTGCCAACATGCTCGGTGCCGCGGGCTGGACGCTTTTGTGGGGCCTTGGCCCCTATCTTTTAAGCGGCGTGCTTGCGCCCTATTTCGCGCATCTGATGGCGCTGTGGCCGTTCTGACTATTTTCAGGGTTTATTCAGCATCCAGCGGCTCGGTGCCAACCGGCTGGCCATCGCGACCGAGGCGGATTTTTTCAACCTTGTCCTCGGCAGATTTGAGCAGCGTATCGCAATGTTTTTTCAAAGCTTCGCCGCGTTCATAAATGCGGATGGATTCTTCCAGCGGCACGTCTCCGCGCTCCAGATCGTCAACGATCGTCTCGAGCTGCTTGAGCGCTTCCTCAAAGCTCATCACGGCAATATCGGCGTTGGACGGTTCGGTCACCATGGTTCATCCTTTCAACAGCCGCTTAATATGCGTAGAAGCGGACTGCGACAAGCCCTCAAGATCATATCCACCTTCAAGCAGGCTCACGATGCGGTTATCACAAAAACGTTCCGCGCGCTCCATCAGCTTGCCTGTCGCCCAGTCGAAATCCGCTTCATCGAGATTGATCTGCGCCAGCGGGTCACGATAATGCGCGTCGAAGCCAGCCGAAATAAGGATCAAATCTGGCCGGAAATTGTCAATCGCCGGTAAGACACGACTATTGAACGCCTCGCGAAATTCACGACTGCCGGAACCGGGGGTAAGCGGTGCGTTGACCACATTGCCGACGCCAACCTCATCCCTGTGTCCGGTGCCGGGATAAAGCGGAAACTGATGCGTCGAGCAGAACAGCACATTTTTGTCGCGCTCGAAAATATCCTGCGTGCCATTGCCGTGATGCACGTCCCAATCGATGATGGCGATGCGTTCCGCACCATGACGCGCTTGTGCGTGACGCGCTGCAATGGCGATATTGTTGAAAAGGCAAAAACCCATGGCGCGCTCACGCTCGGCATGATGGCCGGGTGGGCGCGCTGCAACAAAGACATTATCCGCATTGCCTTCAAACACATCATCGACAGCGGCCATTGCGGCACCAATGGCAGCTAATGCCGCCTCGCCGCTTTTGGGGCTGACCCATGTGTCGTCATCGAGCTTGACAAGCGGTGGTGGGGCCTCTTCATCCTCAAGCGCCTCAGGGATCCTGTCCCAGATCGAGCGCAGATGGTTCTCGGGATGGGCAAGAAGGATGGAATCTTTTGATGCCACGGGCGCTTCAACGCGGTCGAGGCGATAAAAATCCTCGCCTTCCAGCTCGCTCATCAGCGCACGGATACGGTCCGGGCGCTCGGGGTGCCCGGAAGGCGTCAGGTGCTCCAGATAGAGCGGGTGCCAGTAAAGCCGTGTCGTCATGCTCTTATTATAGGCCAGTTGGCGTGCACAAATATGTCAGATGATATCCGTGCGGGCGATGTGGATGCCAAAACCCTCAAGCCCGACATAATGGCGCTCACGCGAGGCAAGCAACACGATGGAGGTAATGCCGAGGTCTTTGAGAATCTGTGCACCCAGACCGATCTGACGCCATTCCTGCTCGCGTTCCCGCGCTTCGGCATGTTGCTCGTGATCGGGATGGATCGCATCGCGATTGCGGGTGTCATTCGCCTCCGAGCGCACACCGACGGACCCTTCGCGCAGATAAACCAATACGCCGCGGCCTTCCTTGCTCATACGTTCCATGATGGCATCAATTGTGTTGCCGCCCTTGCCGAACACATCGTCGAGCACATCTTCGCGGTGCAGACGCACAGGTACTTCATCGCCGTCGCGGATATCGCCGAACACGACCGCCACATGCTGCATCGGCTCCCACGGCAATTCGTAGGTATAGGCTTGCGCCTTGCCAGCCGGTGTGTTGATGGTGCCTTCGTTAACCCGCTTGACCAGCGTTTCCTTGCGCTGGCGATAGGCGATAAGATCCGCAACCGTCACGCGGTGCAGACTGTTCTTGGCGGCAAAGGCCTCGACATCGGCGCCGCGCATGACGGTGCCGTCATCATTGACCAGTTCGCAGATCACGCCGATGGGCGGAAGGCCCGCAAGCTTGCACAGATCGACGGCCGCTTCGGTATTACCCGAGCGCATCAGCACGCCGCCCTCACGCGCCACAAGCGGAAAGATGTGGCCCGGACGCACGAAATCCGAAGGCCCTGCATTGGGATTGGCGAGATTGCGCACGGTGAGCGTACGGTCGTCGGCGGAAATGCCTGTAGTGGTGCCATGGCGATAATCGACCGTCACGGTGAAAGCGGTGGAATTGGGCGATTCATTCTCGGCAACCATGGGTGCCAGATTGAGGCGACGCGCTTCCTCGCGCGGCATGGGCGTGCAGACAATGCCAGTGGTGTGACGCACGATGAAAGCCATTTTTTCCGGCGTGCAATGCACCGCCGCGACAATCAGGTCGCCTTCATTCTCGCGTCCGTCATCATCCATCACGACGACGATTTCGCCACGCTCGAAAGCGCGCAGCGCATCCACGACCTGTTTCTGATTATAGCCCATGATACCCTCGAAATTTTCAGTCAAAACACGTCAGACGCGGCCTGTCTGGCCTCTGTGTCTGAGATAATGATCGGCAATGGCGCAGGCGACCATGGCCTCGCCAATCGGCACGGCGCGGATACCCACGCAAGGGTCGTGACGGCCTTTTGTCATCACATCGACCTCGTGGCCGTCCTTGTCGATCGAGCGGCGCGGGGTCAGGATCGACGAGGTCGGCTTGACGGCAAAACGCGCCACCACCGGCGCACCCGTGGCGATGCCGCCCAGAATACCACCGGCATGGTTGGATAAAAACAGCGGCTGTCCATCATTTCCCATGCGCATTTCATCGGCATTTTCCTCGCCCGTCAGCCGTGCAGCCTCGAACCCGTTGCCGATCTCCACCCCCTTGACGGCATTGATCGACATGAGAAGGCTGGCAATATCCTGATCGAGCTTGGCATAGATCGGCGCACCGATACCCGCAGGCACGCCTTCGGCGACGATTTCGATCACCGCCCCCACCGACGAGCCGCGCTTGCGGATGCCGTCGAGATAGTCGGCAAAAACCTCGACACTGCCCGCATCGGGGGAAAAGAAGGGATTGTTGTCGACCTCGTCCCAGTTCCAGCGCGTGCGATTGATGCCATGAATGCCCATGGCGACCAAGGCACCGCGTACTTCCAGCCCCGGCACGATCTTGCGCGCAATGGCGCCTGCCGCAACCCGCGCCGCCGTCTCACGCGCCGAGGAGCGCCCGCCGCCGCGATAATCGCGAATGCCGTATTTGACGTCATAGGTGTAATCGGCATGTCCCGGACGGTACTGGTTGGCGATCTCGCCATAATCTTTCGAGCGCTGGTCGGTGTTTTCGATCAGCATGGAAATCGGCGTGCCGGTCGAGGTCATGGTCACGCCGTCTTCGCCCAGAAGAACACCCGAAAGCACTTTCACCTGATCGGGCTCGCGGCGCTGGGTGGTGTATTTCGACTGCCCCGGCTTGCGCTTGTCGAGATAGCTCTGGATTTCGGCTTGCGTGAAAGTGATGCCGGGCGGGCAGCCATCGACGACGCAGCCCAGCGCCAGCCCGTGGCTTTCGCCCCAGGTGGTTACGCGAAACAGATGACCGAAACTATTATGAGACATGCGCGGCGCCTGACTGAATGCGACGAAAACAAGGATATCCTGATCGGCAGGACAAGAGCTATTGCAGGAGGCGTTTTATTGAGCTTTTCGGTATCGGTCAAATCACGGTCGATGCTGACCCGAAATTTCCTTCGTATCATCCATATCCGGCATTTTTTTTGACACATTCGGAACGCTAGATTGCGTCTGTTGCTGCATTGCATATTAAAAATGTAAAGTCCCAAATCATTCAGTGTCGAATCGGTCAGGAGACAGCCCCACCAGCGGCGCAACCAAAGGAACGCAAAGTCATGCAATATCTGGTCGGATTTCTGTTTATTCTCATGTCGATGTTTTCATCAGTCGCCATGGCCGAGGACACCGAGGGCAAGATTACTGCAATCGACCGGGAAGAGGAAACTATTTCGCTCGATGACGGCAACAGCTACAAGCTTCCCGGAGAATTCGATTACAGCGCGCTCAATGAGGGCATGAAGGTCATCGTTCTTTATGAAGTAGCTGAAAACACCCGTTTCGTGACCGATATTAAGGAAGCCCCGTAAGAGGGCCTTCCTATTCTTTTTCGGATTGATCCTGCATATCATCGCGTTGCGCCGCCCATTTCAGCAGTGCATCGAGCGCCGGGCACAGCGCCTGCCCCCATTGCGTCAGACAATATTCGACCTTTGGCGGCACCTGATGATGGACGATACGCCGCACGATACCGTCACTCTCCATCTGGCGCAGTTGCTGGATCAGCATTTTCTGCGATATGGCGGGAATGGCCCGCTCCAGATCGGAAAACCGCATGACATGGCCACCGAACAGGTGAAATAGGATCACCAGTTTCCAGCGCCCTTCCAGAAATTTCAAGGCCTGCTCCACACCTTCGGCTGCCGTTTCACGCGTGTAAACCGGACCCTTACTTTCTGGTGTGTACCTTACCTTTTCGTGCGTACTTGTCATTTTTACAGAATAGCGCCATCTCTGGTTCAACGCAATCGAGCCGGAGAAAATCCATGTCCTTCCAATTGCCAGACCCGATCCAAACCTATTTCACATCGAACCGCGAAACGCCCCAAACGATCGCACAGTGTTTTACGGAAAACGCCATCGTCGTGGATGAAGGCCATACCTATCAGGGCCGCGAGGCAATCGCCCGCTGGAAGGCCAAGGCCTCGCGCCAGTATCAATATACCAGCAAACCTTTCGCCATGCATCATGAGGACGATGGGCGCATCGTCGTGACAAGCCATGTGAGCGACAATTTCCCCGGAAGCCCGGTCGATCTGCGCTATGAATTCGTGCTTGAGGACGGGGCCATCGCGCATCTGGAAATCACGCTATGAGTTTCGATTCTGGATTGGCGGGCAAGCGCGCACTGGTGACGGGCGGCACCAGAGGTGTCGGGGCGGCCGTAGTCAAGGCGCTGCAAGCAACGCAAGTGCAGGTGGCCGCCACCGCACGCAATCGTCCCGAAAAACCGGTCGACGGCGTTCATTACATACTGGCCGACGCCACGACCGCCGAAGGCTGCGCGGAAATCGCGCGCCGGGCGCTCGAACTCATGGGCGGGGTGGATATTCTGGTCAATGTGCTGGGCGGCTCATCCGCTCCGGCGGGCGGTTTCGCAGCGCTCGACGACGCGCAATGGTTGAGGGAAATCGACCACAACCTGATGCCGGCGGTACGGCTCTACCGGGCGCTGCTGCCCGGCATGATCGCACAGGGCGCGGGCGTCATCATTCATGTGACGTCGATCCAGCACCGACTGCCGCTGCCCCAATCAACCACCGCCTATGCCGCCGCCAAGGCAGCGCTATCCACCTATTCCAAGAGCCTGTCGAAAGAAGTCACGCCCAAGGGTGTGCGGGTGGTGCGCGTCTCTCCCGGCTGGGTGGAAACCGAAGCCGCCGTAGCGATGGCTGAACGTCTCTCCGCACAAGCCGGAACCGATTACGAGGGCGGCAAGCGGATCATCATGGATGCGCTCGGCGGCATCCCGCTCGGGCGTCCGGCCAGACCTGCGGAAGTCGCGGACCTCATCGCCTTCGTCGCCTCGCCCCGCGCCGGCGCGATCAGCGGGAGCGAATTCGTGATCGATGGCGGCACCGTGCCGACGGCATAAAGCCGTGCGTCCATTCGGACGCGCAAAGGACGCGTCTCAACTTATCTTATCTACGCATCGTGCTTCCCAAAAATCGTAAGCGATTTTTGGGCTGATGCTGCAGCCAATCGGCATTCATATTCTGGAGCGTGGGAATGCTTTAAAAGGGGGCAGGCTCAGAGACTGACTGTCCCTTTGATACAGGACGTGACATGGCCGCCGACCCAGATAGTGTCCCCTTCCTGACTCACTTCCCGGCTCACATGGACGCGGCCCTTGCGTCCCAGCACCGTGCCCTGACTGGCGATATAGCTGGATGGCGCGATATTGGCGCCGATCAGCCATTGCGCGACACCGGCATTGAAACTGCCCGTCACCGGATCTTCATATCCGGCGGAGGTGAAGGCGCGCAGCTCGAAATCCGCATCCCGACCATCCTGCGACCTGTCCCATGGGGCAACCACGCCCACGCGCAAACCGCCCAGTGCCAAAAAATCGGGCTTGAGCGCCAGAACCGCATCGCGGTCTTTCAGCAAAACCGCAATCCAGTCCGGCCCGTTGTCGCACCAGTTGGCGTCGACAATTTCATCCATGCCGATATTCAGACCACGCGCGATGCGCTGCAAAAGATCCGGCTCGACCGGGCCGCTTTTGCGCAAAGGCGGCGCAGCAAAGGACAGGGTATCCTTGTTTCGGCGGATTTTTACCAGTCCCACACCGCATTGCTGGATGATGGTGTCGTCCGCATGGTGCTGGTTCGTGGCAAGCCAGACCGCGCAACTCCCCAGTGTCGGATGGCCAGCAAAAGGCAATTCAGCCCTGGGTGTGAAAATGCGCACATGATAATGCGCGCCCGCCACGCTTGGTTTGCACAAAAATGTCGTCTCGCTCAGATTGGTCCAGTTGGCGAAAGCCGCCATCTGCTGATCGCTCAGATCGTCGGCATCGACCACAACGGCCAGCGGATTGCCCTTGAGCGGTTCCGTGGCGAACACATCGACCTGATGGAATTCAAAGCTTTTCATGCCATACCCGATCAATCAAAGACGGGATTATACCCACTCAAGCGTACCGCTCTCGAATTTGAGAATCTTGTCCTGCGGGATGGAGAGATTGGCGGCATCGTGGCCATTCATATCGCCATAAAGATAAAACAGCGTGCGCATGCAGCCGCCATGGGTCACGCAGATCGTCGGCCATTCCACAGCCTCCACCCAGCGCCCGGTGCGGTTTGAAAGCGCCATATAGCTTTCGGCCTGATCCCCGGGGGGTAGGAAATTCCACTTGTCGCGGGAGCGCGCCTCGACCAGCGCCTCGTCTTCCCGCGCAATGTCTTCGAGCATAAATCCCTGCCACGCGCCGAAATTGAGTTCCATCAATTGCGGGTCGGTGCGGAATTCATAAGGATCAAGCCCCATACGCAAACGAATGCGTTCCATAGTCTCGCGGGTACGGCGCAGCGGGCTTGCGACAAAATCGAACCCCGCGCCATCACCGATCAGGGATTTGAGCATATCGCCGTTGCGGTCTGCCTGCGTGCGTCCATGAGCGTTGATATCGATATCCAACTGCCCCTGAATGCGCTGCGAAACATTCCAGTCCGTCTCGCCATGACGCGAGAAGTAGATGATTTCCCGAGCCACGGCTGTTCCTTAATCCTTGACTACCGATATATCGGGCGCATCCACCGCCTTCATGCCGATGACATGATAACCGCTGTCGGCGTGATGGACTTCGCCGGTAACCGAGCGTGACAAATCGGACAGGAAATAAAGCCCGACATCGCCTACCTCGTCGATGGTGACGGTGCGACGCAGCGGCGCGTTATATTCGTTCCATTTGAGAATATAGCGGAAATCGCCAATGCCGGAGGCGGCCAATGTCTTGATGGGACCTGCGGAAATCGCGTTCACACGGATATTCTGCGGACCCAGATCGACCGCTAGATATTTCACGCTTGCTTCAAGAGCGGCTTTCGCCACGCCCATGACATTGTAGTTCGGCATGACCTTCTCGGCACCGTAATAGGTGAGCGTCAGGATCGAGCCGCCATCTGCCATCAGCTTTTCCGCGCGCCGCGAAATGGCCGTCAGCGAATAGACGGAAATCAGCATCGTGTTCTGAAAATTGGCTTCTGAAGTATCGACATAACGCCCCGTCAGCTCATCCTTGTCGGAAAAACCGATCGCGTGGACGACGAAATCGAGCTTGCCCCATTTCTTTTCCAAAGCTTCAGAAACCGCATCGATGCTGGCGCCATCCGCCACATCGCAATGGCCTGCAACGAAGGCGCCAAGCTCTTGCGCCAGCGGTTCGACGCGCTTCTTCAAGGCTTCACCCTGATAGGTAAATGCGAGTTCGGCGCCAGCTTGACGGGCGGCCTTGGCAATGCCCCACGCAATGGAGCGGTTATTGGCCACGCCTAGAATCAATCCACGCTTGCCCTGCAACAAACCTGACTGTGCAGTCATTAAGGGTCCTCATTGAAAAATAATCAACTTGTTGCCCTATCGCACAGGCTTGCTTGAGCTTCAAGCAATTGCAGCGAAAAAGCCGGGCATTGTCTTGCCACTGCCGCAATCTGACAACACCCGGACGTCAATTCGTTGGCTTAGCGCCATAAAATCCGAATCAATTTCAACTTTCTGCGCGTTTTTTAAGAAAAGCTTCCAGCTCCGCATCGCCCTTCTCCGGCAACATGATGCGCAGATGCACATAAAGATCGCCGCGCCCGGCGGTTTTGAGCGGCAGGCCCTTGCCCTTCAGACGCAAAACCTTGTCGGAACTCGACCATGCCGGGATTTTGAGCGCAATGCGCCCGTCCGGCGTCTCGACCTCGGTCTTGCCACCCAGAACCGCGTCATCAAGCTCGACCGGCTGATCGACATGCAGATCACGCCCCTCAAGGCGCAAACGCTGTTGCGGCTTGAAACGGATCGTCACCAGCGCATCACCCGGCGTGCCGCCGACCAATGGCTCGCCCTGACCTTTCAGGCGGATGGTCTGGCCATCCTCGACATAGCGCGGCAATTTGATCGCCAGCCGTTTGCCATTGGGAAAGATCGCCTCGACCTTTTCAGCACCCACGGCCTGGGCCAGCGTGATGTCGATGGAAGCCGCCAGATCAGAACCCTTGGAAGGGCCGCGTGTCCGTCCGCCAGCCGCTCTGGCACCACCAAAGGCACCGCCGAAAAACTCGTTGAGAATATCTTCCGCGCCGCCAAAACCGCCCTGCTGGCCGCCACCGCTGCGGAACTCGAAATGGTTTCCGCCGCCGCCCTGCCCCTGCCGGAAGCCTGCAAACGGATCGCCGCCGCCAAAATTCTGAAATGCGGGCTTGCCTTCGGCATCGATCTCGCCACGGTCGAACTGGCCGCGCTTGTCCTTGTCGCCGACGATTTCATAAGCCTGATTGATTTCCGCAAAGTGTTCCTTGGCCTTGGGATCATCCTTGTTCTGATCAGGATGATATTTCTTGGCCAGCTTGCGAAAAGCCGATTTTACTTCCTCGGGCTTCGCCGTTTTGGCGATGCCCAAGACATCATAGGGATCGCGCATAAATTCCTCATTTCGGAAAATGGCATTATGCCATGCCTGGGATTGTTTGCGCCTAATATGCGTAAGGCCGCCGAAAACTTCCAGAGTTACAGGGCGTTATTTTGCAAAAACCTGTCAGATCGGCGCGAAAGAGGTCAGCGTCCACTGCCCGCCATTCTGCATGCAGGTTTCACCACGATAGATGGACACACCATCAAAGGCTTCGCGCGAGGTTTCAAACGCGCGGCAAAGCTGGTTCTTGTCCTTGGTTTCGGCAATGGTCGTGATCGTACCCTGACTGCCGGTATCGGGATTGGCCCATGGCACCGGCTTCTTGCCCCATTGCGTAAAATTGAGAGCGGAAACCACGCTCTTGATCGTCGACTGGTCGGAAAGCGTGCCGGTATCGGCGGGCGTCGCCTGCCCCTTCTGCACAGAGCCTGTAATCATGGATGCATCCGGCACGGCGCTGTCGATGCTGGCGCCACCCATGGCGCAACCATAAAGCGAAACGAAGCCCAGCACCACCACTGCTTGACGCAGGCATGCAAAGCGTCGGCCTGGGGCCAGAAAAGGTCTGTTGGGGCGGGCAATTTCAACAGCCAACGCTACTTCCTCATTTCACACGTTATGGATGCAGCAATTATGGCGGCAGGGCGTTAACAAGCGATGATTTGAAAGGGTAAACAAATTCATAATCACGCACAACAGTTTATAATAGGGGATATATTCGTTTACCCAACTCTCTGTTCCATCTTATCCATTCATTTGGCCCACCTCGGCCAAACAGTAGACAAACCTTGCGAATTGGAGGAAGCTCCGCCCGAATATATGCCTTCGCATTCCATGCAAAACCATTGAAGCTACAGACAATGTCCAATTCCGAAGACGATTTCACCCTCTCCTCCCATCCGTTCCAGCTTTTTGCGCAATGGCTCGAAGACGCAACCAAAAGCGAAATCAACGACCCCAATGCCTTAGCGCTTGCGACCGTCGACCCGGACGGCTTACCCAATGTGCGCATGGTGCTTTTGAAAGATTTCGACGAAGAGGGATTCGTTTTCTACACCAATTATGAAAGCACGAAGGGACAGGAAATCCTCAGCGCGCAGAAGGCCGCCATGTGCTTTCACTGGAAATCGCTCAGGCGTCAGGTGCGGGTACGCGGACCTGTTGAAAAAGTGAGCAATGCTGAAGCCGACAGCTATTACGCCTCACGCCCTCGCGGCAGCCGCATCGGCGCATGGGCGTCAAAACAGTCGCGCCCGCTCGAAAGCCGTTTCGCGCTGGAAAAGGCGATGGCCGAATACACCGCCAGATACGCCATTGGCGAAATCCCCCGCCCCGCACACTGGTCGGGTTTTCGCATTCGCCCGACCTCGATCGAGTTCTGGCACGACCGCCCCTTCCGCCTGCATGACCGCGTGCTGTTCACGCGCCCCACACCCGAAGGCGACTGGCACAAGGACCGGCTTTATCCGTGAAAAAAGCGATATGTCATCGCTCAGATGACATTAGCGCCACATCTTCCGGCACGTCATCGATAAACCGCGCCCGGACGGACGGCGACGGCACCATACATTCCGCTCGCCTGCCCAAAAGCCGATAGCGATTGCGCGCGATGAGATGATAAGCACCATCGCGAAAGCCACGCGGCAGAAACCGGATGACACGCAGCCAGCGCCATGGGCGCGGCAGGCGTTTCAAAATGGCAATGGCCGCTTCACTCGCATAAAGCGGCTGGCCCTGCTCGAAAAAGATGAAGGTCGATGGATTGTCGGGATCAAGACCCAAAAACTTGGCCAGATATTGCCCATAGGGCGATTGCAGCGCGGTAAAGCGGATCACGCCTTCTTTGTCCGCGCGCAGCAGGAACTGCACCTGTGCGGAGCAAAAATTGCACACGCCGTCAAACACCATCAATCCGTCGGGTTTGTTCGCCTCCATCGCTCCCTCACGCGTCAGACCAGCGGCTTGATCGCCACCCAGAGACTGCCGAAAACCAGTCCCAGAAAGATCAGCCAGCCGACGATATTGTTGGATTTGAAGAGTTTCATGCACTGCTCGGGGTTGTCGATATCGAGCACATTGATCTGGCGGTAAAGATGCGCGCCAGCCGCCAATAATCCGGCAAGTGCGGGCATCGGCACCTGGGCCACCGCGAATGATGCCGCGAAAAAGCCGATGGCCCCACCATAGAGCACGAAAAGCGCCTTTTTCGTATGCCGCCCGAACAGTCTTGCGGTTGAACACACACCGACCAGCGCGTCGTCTTCCTTGTCCTGATGGGCATAGATCGTGTCATAGCCGATGGTCCACAAGATCGCGCCGATATACATGAGTACAGGTGCGGCATCGAGCGAGGCCTTGTCCGCCGCCCAGCCCATCAGCGCGCCCCACGAGAAGGCAAGCCCCAGCACCAGTTGCGGCCAGTTGGTGATGCGCTTCATGAAAGGATAGATCGCCACGACCACCAGCGATGCAATACCGAGCCAGATTGAAAATGTGTTGAATTGCAACAGAACCACAAGCCCGATCAAGGCCTGAACGAGCAGAAAGATTTTTGCCTGTTTGCGCGTCACCTGCCCAGACGGCAGTGGACGCGAACGGGTGCGGTCAACCTGATCGTCAATATCCTGATCGGCAAGGTCGTTATAGGTGCAGCCCGCCCCGCGCATAGCAACAGCGCCAATGAAAAAAAGCGCCATGTGCCACAAGGATGGTAGCGCGGACAATGCGCCGTCACCCGGCTTTGCACCGGCACCCGCAACAAGCGCTGCCGACCACAGGCACGGCCAGAGCAGCAATTGCCAGCCAATGGGCCGGTCCCAGCGTGCAAGCTGCGCGAAAGGCCAGAGGAAGGGCGGCAGAACCCGATAGACCCAATGACCGGAAGGTCCGTCCTTGACGCGACCCCGCACATCGCGTGACTGGATATGGGACGTCGTATCGGGCTGCTGCATGGGTCTATCCGTTCAAATAATCGCTCTTTTCCAGCATTTTCGGTCAAAATCTGCCGCTTTGGTCTTGCCCCGCAAAGGCGTGGGCAATAGACAGCCGGAACAAGTCACTCATGACTTAACTATCTTACGCGCAGGGAGCAAGGCATGAAAGTTCTGTTGATCGGTTCAGGCGGACGCGAACACGCCTTGGCATGGAAGATTGCCGCCTCCCCCAAGCTGACAAAACTCTATTGCGCGCCGGGCAATCCGGGCATTGCGGAACATGCCGAACTGGTCGCGCTCGATGTGAGCGATCACGCGGCGGTCATTGCCTTTGCCAAGGAAAAGGCCATCGATCTTGTCGTCGTGGGTCCCGAAGCCCCGCTCGTCGCAGGCCTTGCCGACGATCTCAACGCCGAAAATATCCGCGTCTTTGGACCATCGAAAGCAGCCGCCCAGCTTGAAGGTTCCAAAGGCTTTACCAAGGATCTCTGCGCACGGTTCGATATTCCGACCGGGGCCTATGGCCGCTTCAACAATGCACCCAAGGCAAAAGCCTATATCCGGGCGCAGGGCGCGCCCATCGTGGTGAAGGCCGACGGGCTTGCCGCTGGCAAGGGCGTGGTTGTCGCCATGACGCTTCAGGAAGCGCTTGATGCGGTCGATAGCTGCTTTGAAGGCGCGTTCGGTTCGGCTGGCGCTGAAGTGGTGGTCGAGGAATTTCTTGAGGGCGAAGAAGCCAGTTTCTTCTGCATCTGCGACGGCAAGACCGCGCTGCCGCTCGGTTCGGCGCAGGATCACAAGCGCGTGGGTGACGGCGATACCGGCCCCAATACCGGCGGCATGGGTGCCTATGCCCCAGCGCCTGTGATGAGCGCAGAGATGACGGAACGCACCATGCACGAATTGATCGAACCGACCATGCGCGGCATGAGCGAAATCGGCGCGCCTTTTTCGGGCATCCTGTTTCTCGGCCTGATGATCGGCAAGGACGGCCCGAAACTCATTGAATACAACACCCGTTTTGGCGACCCGGAATGCCAGGTTTTGATGATGCGGCTTGAAAGCGATCTTCTGGAACTCATCGACAAGGCCGTCGATGGCAAACTGGATGACGTTTCGCTTGACTGGAAGGACCAGCCCGCGCTCACCGTTGTCATGGCGGCAGAAGGCTATCCAGCCAATGTGCAAAAAGGCAGTATCATCCGTGGTCTTGACGCGCTTGACGGCCTTGAGGGCGTCAAGCTGTTTCATGCGGGTACAGCGCAAAAGGACGGCGAAATCGTTGCCAATGGCGGGCGCGTTTTAAACGTGACAGCGATTGCGCCAACAGTGGCGGCAGCACAGGCACGCGCTTATGATGCGGTGAAGAAGATCGACTGGCCGCAGGGTTTTTACCGCTCCGATATCGGCTGGCGCGCAGTGGAACGCGAGAAACAATCGTAACATGTTTTAGCGGTCCGGATATGTCCAACGCACTCGTCCCTGAATTCGCGGTTTCCGACTGGCGGGCAAGCCTTCGTTTTTATTGTGAGTTGCTGGGCTTTCACTGCCGCTATCAAAGGCCGGAGGAAGGCTTTGCCTTTCTTGAACGTGAAGGCGCCGAACTCATGATTGATCAGATAGGCTTGGGGCGAACATTTGGCGAGCAGTTTTTACCAGCGACACCTCCTTTCGGGCTTGGATTGAACGTGCAAATCCGTGTTTCGTCAGTCGATCCGATTATTGCTGCACTTGATGCTGCCAATATACCACTTTTCCTGCCTCTGGAGGAAAAGTGGTACCGTATCGGCGATATGGAAGCGGGCAATCGTCAATTCGTCGCCGCTGATCTGGACGGCTATCTTTTACGTTTTTATGAAGAATTAGCCCCTCGCAGATACTTATGAGAAGCAGTTCACTGCTATTGTTAACGCTTATCTTGCGATCCCGGAGCATCGTGCATCCATTCGGGTGCACAGATATCCCTCTTGGTTTTTGATTTATCACGTGTTCCGAAAAGCGTTTCATATTTTTCTGGATGCTCTCTGATTTTTTACCAAAACAAAGCATGATTTTATAAAAGAAAGCGTGTTGCAATTTATCGTATTCAAGCAATACGCTTTAAGTTTTTGTTTTTACGCATGTCTTTATCCCAAAACCGGTTCCCACTTTTGGGAGACATGCTTTAGTGGATTGAATTTGATATTTGAGTCCCATTCGCCATAGAGCGTCGTTTCAAATGTCAAATTCGTAAAATCCGCTATAATCATAAAGTTACTAGTGGTTTTATCGATTCCAACATTTGCCCGGGAGATTGTAGCAGCGACATGCAAATGCTGGATCAAATCAGTGGGTTCTTTGTTAAATGTGCCTTGTAAAGGTCATAAATAGCAACTATATATGTTGCATCGATTTTGGTTCTGAATGTTGCGGCGCGATTTCGCCTCCCGGTATTTCTTTCAAACTCGTGATTTCGGCAATGGGCTTTAGTCCATTTTATATCAACCGTGCGAATTGAAAGGAATTCAATATGGCAAACGGAACAGTAAAATTCTTCAACTCCACCAAGGGCTTTGGTTTCATCCAGCCTGATGATGGCGGCACTGACGTGTTCGTTCACATTTCCGCTGTCGAGCGTTCGGGCCTGAGCACTCTCAATGAAGGCCAGAAGGTCAGCTTTGAAGTGGTTGCAGACCGTCGTTCGGGCAAGAACGCCGCTGAAAACATTCAGGCTCTCTAAGCCTGAACAAGCCTAACAGGATTGTCTCCGGTCTTTGACCACGGATGTACTGGCACTGATTGTTGAGACATATGGAAGGTCGGGTTCTGCCCGGCCTTTTTTATTTTGCGCGCCTGATCCTGTCAGGCAATGTTGATATAGCCCATGTTTTATGCCGTTTTGGTTTTGCCGGGAGGCGGCACACATCAGGCGTGCGGAAAGGCAGAAGACGGCCTCCACGGCAATGACCCTATAGTGTCACGCCCCTCCGCTTCCCCCCTTAATGGCCGTCTCATGCACATGCGAAAGACAGGGGCCAACAAAAGGCCAACCTTCGTAAGTGGGCGTCATTCATAAGCGAAGCGCAGGCCCTCGCCCAGCTTGCATTCATAGGTTTTCGGGCTATCGAGCGGCTCATAGGTTTTGGCCGACAGGACACTGATGTCAACCTTCGCCTTTTCATCGGGCGAGAGGGTATAGCGCATGAATTCGAGTGCTGCCACGCCATCCTTGCGCACCGTGAAATGCTTGTCCGAATAGACGATTTTTTCCTCAGGCCCGCCGATATCCAGAAATGCCGGAATGACAAAGCCGCCGACGATACCGCTTGCGTGACGGGCGCCCTCTGTTTTCTGTTCGCATTTGCCGATCTCCAGTATGGAGGTCGTCCTGTGACCGGAATAAAGGTGCTCCTTCACATCGGCAAATGCGCTTTTCTCCCCGGCATATGCAGACACGGAACTGCCGAGCAACAGGGCAAGCGCCAAACAGTTTGTCTTCGCATGCATGATACAACCTCCTTTACCGTAATCGATATGCGAGGTTACCTTCCGGGGCAGCTTGAGACATGTCCAATAAATTGCCCCCCCTATAAAATGGACTGATATTATGAAGGAGCGTCCACGAAAACGCAGTTGCGCCCCGCCTTCTTGGCCTCGTAAAGCGCCTTGTCCGCCCGGCGCATCGTCTCATAGAGGCTTTCATCGCCCACCTGTTCGGCAACCCCGAAACTGGCGGTCAGCCCCCAGCCTTCCGCATAATCGTCAATGCGCAGTTCATGAAGGGCTTCACGCAGTTTTTGCGCAAGATCATGCGCCTGCACCAGTTTTGTACCGGGAATGAAAACGACAAATTCCTCCCCGCCCATACGCGCCGCCACAGCAGCATGGGGCAACTTGTCTTTCAGTATCCTGCCGAATGCCGCGATCACCTTGTCACCGCCATCATGGCCATAGGTATCGTTGACGCGTTTGAAATAATCCAGATCGCTCATGATCATCGAATAGCGGATGCGCGCGCCCTTGCGTGCCAGTACCCGCGAGACATGACGGTCAAAACCGCGCCGGTTATAGATCTGCGACAGCGCATCCAGTTCCGATTGCTCGTTGACCTCGCCAATCATGTACGACACAGTGATCAGCAACAGAAGCAGCCCCCGCGCCACCTGCATGAAAACGCCGATTGCCAGCGAGACGGCCAGATTGACATCGTTGACCTGATCGCCGGGACGAACCCCCGCTCCGGGCCAGCTCAGCAAAAACGTGCGCGATAAATAATGCAGGAAACTTAAACTCACCAGCACAAGAAGCAGCTTGTCCGTCAGGCGCGACATACCGGAACGATAAATCACGTGGATGATCATCAGCTGGGCAAAGCAGATCGGCAGCTGATAAAGCAGCCGGTGTGTAAGCGATGTACGCGGCAGCTCATAGATCAGCATGTTGCAGATGATGGCGGCGAGAAAGAAACTGCCGAGCAGGCCCCAATTGACCTTCTGGCGGTAGATATTCTGCAAGCCGATGAGGATTGCAAGAAAAACGGCCATCACCATGGCAAAGGAAAGAAGAATGAGCAGGCGCGGATTGGATGCAACCGGTATCCAGAAGCTGTATATGGCGGCAAAGGCTGCACAGATCGCCGATACGGTAAACCAGCGCGGAGCCTGATAGTCCTTCTCCTGCATGGAAACCACTGCAAAGATCAGAGCGAAGACGCAGGCCGCCGTCAGATTGGCCGTCAGGAAAAACGGGACTAGCGTCATAAAACAAGGCTTTCAAATATGACGGAGCTTTCACGTCATTGCTGCAACCACTTCATTCGATACAGCTAATAACCCAGTTTAGTGCCCGCGAGAACCAATAAAACTTCATATCAGACAGGGATAATCTGGCATGGTCGCTTCATGATGCGTCAGGCCCGGGACTTCTAAGCCTGATGATGAATTTCATGGGCTGCATGGGAAAGATCGGCTCACAATATTGACGTTTACGTAATAAGCCGATAGCTCTGATATCGGAGACATGCCGGTCGCCCTTCGCACAGGAAGGAATGCGATCGCTGCCCGGTGGAGGAAAACGGAGGAGGAAAGATGTATCGCGCACCCGTTTCAGAGATTTCCCACACATTGCTGAAAGTGGCAGGCCTTGAAAAAGCGCTTGCCGACAATCGCTTTCCCGATCTTTCCGCCGACCTTGCCCAGGCCATTCTGGACGAGGCAGGGAAATTTGCCGCCGAGCGCATAGAACCCTTGCGCATATCCGGTGACAGGCAAGGCGCAAGCGTCAAGGACGGTGTCGTCACCACCGCACAGGGCTGGAAAGAGCTTTATCGCGACTGGATTGCCGGGGGCTGGAATTCATTGACCGGCAGCGTCGATTATGGTGGTCAGGGTCTGCCGATGAGCCTTGCCGTCGCGGTCAGCGAAATGTGGAATTCCGGCACGCTGGCTTTTGCCATTGCGCCAACTCTCACCATGGGCGCGGTCGAGGCTTTGGAACAGCACGCCTCGCAGGAATTAAAAGATATCTATCTCGCAAAACTGATTTCCGGCGAGTGGATGGGCACGATGAACCTGACGGAACCGCAGGCGGGTTCCGATCTTGGCGCATTGCGCGCCCGCGCCGAACGGCATGGTGACGGCACATACCGCATTTTCGGGCAGAAGATTTTCATCACCTATGGCGAGCATGATTTGACCGATAATATCGTGCATCTGGTTTTGGCGCGCCTGCCCGATGCGCCTGCGGGGACCAAAGGCATATCGCTGTTTCTGGTGCCGAAATTCCTGGTCAATGAAGATGGCTCCCTTGGCCGGCGCAATGATCTGTTCTGCGCGGGGCTTGAACACAAGATGGGCATTCATGCCTCCCCCACCGCCACGATGATCTATGGCGATGGTTTTGTGAAAGGCGAGGAAAAGGGCGCTATCGGCTATCTGATCGGCGAGGAAAATCGCGGCCTCGCCTGCATGTTCACCATGATGAACAATGCCCGTCTGCTGGTCGGCATTCAGGGCGTGGGCGTGGCCGAAGCCGCTTTCCAGCAGGCGCTTTCCTATGCCAAGGAACGCAAGCAGGGCCGCGCCGTGGGTGCCGATCCTAAAGAAGGCATGAGTCCGATCATCGAACACCCGGATGTGAGCCGAATGCTTTTGACCATGAAGACGCTGACGCAGATTGCGCGCTCGATCTGCTATGCCTGCGCCCATGCCATCGACATGAGCCATATAAGCGGTAGCGAAGAGCAGCAATTCTGGTCGGATCGCGCAGGACTGTTGACGCCGCTGGCCAAAAGCTTTGCAACCGATGCCGGTGTCGAAGTCGCCTCGCTCGGCATTCAGGTGCATGGCGGTATGGGTTTCATCGAGGAAACAGGGGCGGCGCAATTGCTGCGCGATGCCCGCATCCTGCCGATTTATGAAGGCACCAACGGCATTCAGGCCATCGACCTCACATTGCGAAAACTGCCGCTTGGCGATGGTCAGCACATCATGACCTATCTTGATGAATTGCAGGCGGACGCCGATCAGGCAAACGCATCAAATCTCCCGAAACTGGGCGAAACAGGCCCGCGGCTAAGCAAAGCCATCGCAGAGGCCCGGCAAGCAACGCAATGGCTGCAACAGGCAAGCCGTGACGGTCGAACAGAGGACGCTTTGGCAGGCGCAACCGCCTATCAACGCCTGTTGTCGCTGACCGCAGGCGGGGCTTATCTTGCACGGTCCGCCCTTGCCAGTGACGAGAGCGGACATGTTGCGCTATGCCGTTTCTTTGCCGAAAATCTTTTAAGCGAAGTAGCTCCCCTCAAGGACAGTGTCTTGAGCGGCGCTCAAAGCCTTGTGGCGGCAAAATCCGCATTGGAAGCATAATATGACAGAGCATATAGTTATTACCCGTAAGGGCGCGGTGCAAATCATCCGCCTCAACCGTCCCGACAAGAAAAACGCCATTACGCGTGCCATGTATGCCGCCATGACCAGGGCGCTCCTTGAAGGCGATGCGGATGATGATGTGCGCGTAAACGTGTTCCTCGGTGTGCCGGGCGCGTTTTCATCCGGCAATGACATGCTCGATTTCATGGCGGTTTCCTCCGGCTGCACACTCGGGCAGGAAGTCCTTGATTTCCTGATCGCCTTGTCTGCTGCCAAAAAGCCGATCGTTTCAGGCGTTGACGGGCTTGCCATCGGCATCGGCACGACCATTCACCTGCATTGCGACCTGACATTCGCCACCGAACACGCGCTGTTCCGCACGCCTTTTGTCGAACTCGGCCTTGTGCCGGAAGCTGCCTCAAGCCTGTTGGTGCCACCTCTCATGGGCCACCAGAAAGCTTTCGCCCTGCTCGCACTCGGGGTCGGTTTCGATGCGCATGCCGCCCTTGAAGCGGGTCTTATCTACAGGGTCGTTGACAGCAGCGATCTGGAAAAAGACGTGATACAGGCCGCCGAAGACATTGCCGCCAAGCCGCCGCAGGCCATGCAGATCGCCCGCCAACTCATGCGCCTGCCCGCAGAACCGGTCGCAGGGCGCATTGAACGCGAGGCAAAACACTTCACCGAACGCCTTGCATCCGATGAAGCCCAGGCGGCGGTCATGGCCTTTCTTACGCGCAAGAAATAACGAAAGCATGTCGCGGGAAAGTGGAAACCGGACTTCCGTCAAAGACATGCGCAAAAAATAGTGAAACCGCGCATAAAAAAAACCCGGATGGGGTTAGCATCCGGGTGGCTTTGATTGGAGGTCAGCCAATGAAGTTGCCTCGGTACGGGGCCAGACTTGGAAAGGTCTTGATCTTTCCAAAACCCCGCATGAGGTATCGTTGCATAAATAGCGCACAAATCGGACAAGATCATGTCATCACGAAAAGATGATACTTGTCAGTCTTTCGTAATGATCTCCCGGCCTTCGATCACCATGCGCAGGCCCAGCGTGCCGGTCTTGCGGCGGGCGAGAAAACGCGGGCGGCGGCGACGTGCCTCCTGCCCCTGACGGCGTGGCTGCTGCTCGTTGGTGACGACCGGCCCCGTGCTTTCATAAAGCGGGCGGGCAACGCCGTCTTCTTCCACCAGCATCATCGGCAGGTTGAAGTTGGATGCCCATGCGCGCCAGTCGGCGGCAATGTCATTGAGATCATGCGCCACCAGAAGCGGCACCGAAAGATGCGGATCATCATGCATCAGTTCGAGCGTCACGGTGATTTCGCCATATTCGTCTTCCACCGCACGTGCGGTGACGCCGATATAAGACTGGATCGGTATGGCCAGCGTGACAGGCAGGCTGCTGGCGGGCAGGATCTGACGGATGACCGCGCCCCGTTCGCTGATGGTGAAGGTAACGTCCGCCTTGCAGTCTTCGGCCGCGTAAGTCACCACCTGCGGAAGATGGAAAGGATCAAGCCGCAGTTCCTGCCCTGCCCATTCGGGCTTCTTCTGACCATTGCTCATCATATTCGACGCCTCTGTCTCATCTCTCTGTTTTCGCAATGCCCTGTTGCATTGCTTTTCGAGAGCCGGTTATTCCGGCTTCTCTTTGCGAGCGGTGTCCGCTCTTGTTGATGATGAGAATAGACGCAGGTTCTTACCAAGCCGCTTAACGCGTTAGGTTAACTTTTCACTGATTTTTCATTTGGTTACCGATTTCCAACCGCGTGTAAGGAATCGATAAGGCTTCCTAATTTGCATTTACAAAAGTAAAAGGCGGGCCGTTTACGACCCGCCTCTTAAAAGTCATATTTGCTGGAGTTACAGCACTTTACCCGGATTCATGATGCCTTGGGGATCGACCGCTTTCTTAATGGAACGCATCAGGTCAATGGCGACCGCCTGCTTGAATGCGGTGAGTTCCTCGCGTTTCAACTGCCCGATACCGTGCTCGGCAGAGATCGAACCCGTGTAAGAAGCAACAATTGTATGAATGCGATGATTTAATTCGCCCCAGCGCGCAAGGAAGGCTTCCTTGTCGGCGCCCACGGGTTGCGACACATTATAATGCAGGTTGCCGTCGCCAATATGGCCAAAACAGACGATGCGCGAGCCGGGGATCATTGCAAGCGTTGCGGCATTGGCTTCATGGATGAAGGCCGGAATGCTTGCCACCGGCACCGAAATATCGTGCTTGATCGAGCCGCCTTCCGGTTTTTGCGCCCATGACATTTCCTCGCGCATTTTCCAGAAGGATTGCGCCTGCGCAAAACTTTCGGCAATCACAGCATCCTGAATGATGTCACTCTCAAACGCTTCCGTCAGGATGGTTTCGAGCGTGGTGCGGGCATCTTCTTCCGAACGCGAGGAGGAAATATCGATCAGCACATACCAGTCATGAGGGCTTTCCAGCGGATCGCGCACGCCGTCCACATGGGCGACGGTAAACTCCACACCGACCCGCGGCATCAATTCAAACCCGGTCAGCGAAGGACCGGCATGTTCGCCCGCAAGCTGGAACAGCTTGAGCACGTCCTCTGTCGAGCGCAACCCGGCATAGGCCACACCCTTGCCTTTTGGCTGCGGGAAGATTTTCAGCACCGCTGCGGTGATAACGCCGAGCGTGCCTTCGGAACCGACAAACAGGTCTTTCAGGTCATAGCCGGTATTGTCTTTTTTCACGTAGCGCAGATCGTTGAGGATATCGCCATTGGGCAAGACCACCTCAAGACCGAGACACAATTCACGCATATTGCCGTAAGCCAAGACTGCGGTGCCGCCAGCGTTGGAACCGAGATTGCCGCCGATCTGGCATGAACCTTCGGCGCCCAGAGAGAGCGGGAACAGCCGTCCGGCCTTTTCCACCGCGTCTTGCAGGTTTTTCAAGATCACGCCCGCTTCAACGGTCGCCAGATTGCCGACCGGATCAATGCTGCGGATATTGTTCATGCGGCCCAGCGAAAGCACAATGGCCGTATTGCTTTCGTCCGGCGTCTGGGCGCCGACAAGCCCGGTATTGCCGCCCTGTGGAATGACGGGTGTTTTCGTCTCCGACGCCAGTTTCATAATGGTCGAAACTTCCTCAACATTGGCCGGACGCAGGACCAGAGGCGAGCGGCCCTGATAAAGATCGCGCTGCTCGATCATGAAGGGCGCAATATCCTCAGAGGCGGTCAGGGCGTTTTTCTCACCGACAATGGCGGCAAAGCGGTCGATCAGGGCTTTATCGAGCATGGCTCTCTCTTTAGTTGCGCGGGGCTGCCGCACGTTTCAGACGGTCATTGATGGCCTCGCCGAGACCTTGATGCGGAACGGGTTCGACGGCAATGGTTTTGCTACCATAAGCGTCGAGCCGTCGCAGAAAATCAAACAGGTTGCTGGCGGCCTCCCTGAGATCGGCCTTTTCACTCAGGTTCAGCACGGCTTTGGCATTCTCACTGCCTGAAACGCGATGCGGCCCGAAAGCAAGCAAGGCTTCGCCGGGGGCGACATGATCGACATCCAGTCGCACAGCGGCATCCGGCGCATAATGCGATTGCATCATGCCCGGTGCCTGTATGGCTGCATCATGGGCGGAGCGAATAAGTTTTTGGCCCAGATATTCTTCGATCTCCTCGGCAGCCAAGCCGCCGGGACGCAGAAGATAGATATTATCACCCTCAACCTTCACAATAGTTGATTCAACGCCCACGGCACTGGGACCGGCATCAAGGATGAGGTCGATCTTTTCGCCCAGATCATCGTGCACAGCCTTGGCCGATGTCGGGCTGATGCGCCCGGATGTGTTGGCGCTGGGGGCGGCAACCGGATGATCAAGCACACGGATGACATCACGCACGCGCCCCTGTGGCATACGCAGCGCAAGGGTTTGAAGCCCCGCCGTCACCAATGGGTGAATGGGCGGCTCGACGTCCGAGCGCTCTTTCAAGGGCAGAACGATGGTCAGCGGTCCAGGCCAGAATTTTTCCGCGAGTTTTCGCGATATGGCGTCAAAGGTGACATAGCGTTCAGCCATGGCAATATTGGCGACATGGGCAATCAGCGGATTGAATTGCGGGCGACCCTTGGCGGCAAAAATCCCCGCAACACCTTCGCCATGCGTCGCATCGGCTGCAAGCCCATAGACCGTCTCGGTCGGAATCGCGACAAGCCCGCCACGCAGCAGAATATCCGCTGCAAGCGACAATGCCTTGTCATCGAAGGTCACAATCCCGGCCACGGCTCATCCCGCAATTTTTGAAAAATCACCCACGGTGCCGGTGGCTTTCCTGATTTCGTTCAACAGCGCCAAGCGATTGGCGCGGACCGCCTCGTCCTCGTCATTGACCAGCACGGCTTCAAAGAAAGCATCCACCGGACCGCGCAGTTTGGCGAGCGCCTTCATCGCCGCGTGGAAATCTT
>JAATGD010000025.1 GCA_015654965.1 Hyphomicrobiales bacterium | reverse complement strand
GACGGCAAGACGGTCGAGGCGGAAGCCGCGCACGGCACCGTGACGCGCCATTACCGCCAGCACCAGAAGGGCGAGGAAACCTCGACCAACTCGATCGCCTCGATCTTTGCATGGACCCGTGGCCTCGCGCATCGCGCCAAGCTCGATGACAATGCGCAGCTCAAGCGCTTTGCCGAAACGCTGGAAAAAGTCTGCGTCGACACCGTTGAAAGCGGTTTCATGACCAAGGATCTGGCCCTTCTTATCGGCCCGGATCAGCCGTGGCTCTCCACCACCGGCTTCCTCGACAAGATCGACGAAAACCTGCAAAAGGCCATGGCTGCTTAATTGGCCAAAGTCTGATGAAATGCAAAACGGCGGGAAATATTTCCCGCCGTTTTTTCATGCGCATAAGAAAGGCCGGGAAAAACCCGGCCTTTCACAATCCATGATCAGACGATCAGCGCCTTTACCGCGGCGATTGCTGCATCAGCCTTGGCACCATCCGGGCCACCGGCCTGCGCCATGTCAGGCCGTCCGCCGCCGCCTGCACCACCCAGAGCGTGTGAAGCCGCGCGCACCAGATCGACCGCGCTGAAACGACCAACGAGGTCTTGCGTGACGGCTGCGACCGCACTGGCCTTGCCGTCTTCAGCGACGCCGATGAAAACAACCACGCCCGAGCCGACCTGCTTCTTGCCTTCGTCCGCCAGGGGTTTGAGATCGCGTGGCGACACGCCGGTCACGACCTTGCCAAGGAAATTGACGCCATTAACGCTTTCAACAGCATTGCCGCCTTGCGCCGAACCGCCGCCAAGCGCCAGTTGCCTGCGCGCGTCGGTGAGTTCGCGTTCGAGTTTTCTGCGATCCTCGATCAGCGCATTGACGCGATCAAGCGCTTCGGATGGCGTGGTTTTCAGCGCGCTGGCAATCGCCTTTACACGCTCGTCCTGCTCTTCGAGATAAAGACGGGCTGCTTCCCCCGTCAGCGCTTCCATACGACGGACACCAGCCGCAACGGCACCCTCCGAGACGATGCGGACAAGACCGATATCACCCGTCTGGCGTACATGTGTGCCGCCGCAAAGTTCGACCGAATAGGGTCTGTTTGCCTTTTCGCCGTGTTTTGCCGTCCCCATGGAGACGACACGCACTTCGTCACCGTATTTTTCGCCAAACAGTGCCATCGCGCCTTCGGCAATGGCATCATCCACCGCCATCAGGCGCGTGGTGACGGGTGCATTTTGCAGAATGATCTCATTGGCAATGTTTTCGATCGTTGTCAGTTCCTCAGCCGAAATCGGCTTGGGATGGGAGAAGTCGAAACGCAGGCGATCGGGGGCCACGAGCGACCCTTTTTGCGCCACATGGGTGCCCAGCGTTTCGCGTAGCGCTTCATGCAGAAGGTGGGTCGCGGAATGGTTCGAGCGGATGCGGGTGCGGCGCTCGCCATCCACCTTCAACTCGACCGCATCGCCGGTCTTGACCGTACCTTTGGTGACTTCGCCGATATGAATGAAGACGCCCTCACCCTTTTTCTGCGTGTCCTTGATGGCGATGACAAAACCTTCGCCGGAAATCGTGCCGGTATCGCCCTGCTGGCCACCGGATTCGCCATAAAACGGCGTCTGGTTGACCACGACGAAAACGCTCTCGCCTTCTGAAGCCGACGTCACTTCCGCGCCGTCACGCACCAGAGCTGTGATCACACCTTCAGCGCTTTCCGTTTCATAGCCCAGAAACTCGGTCGCGCCGACCTTGTCCTTGACCGAAAACCAGATGGTTTCGGTCGCAGCTTCGCCCGAACCCGACCAGTTGGCGCGGGCTTCGGCCTTCTGGCGCTCCATGGCGGCGTTAAAGCCATCGGTGTCGACGCTCACGCCGCGCTGGCGCAATGCATCCTGCGTCAGATCAAGCGGGAAACCGTAGGTATCGTAGAGCTTGAAAGCTGTTTCGCCATCCAGACGGTCGCCTTCGCCAAGCGTGCTCGAAGCATCCGACAAAAGGCCAAGACCGCGTTCCAGCGTCTTGCGGAAACGGGTTTCCTCAAGCTTCAAGGTTTCGGAAATGAGTGCTTGCGCACGGATAAGTTCGGGATAAGCCTGCCCCATCTCGCGGATGAGCGAAGGCAGAAGACGCCACATCAACGGCTCTTTGGCACCGAGCAATTGCGCATGGCGCATGGCGCGGCGCATGATGCGGCGCAGCACATAGCCACGGCCTTCATTGGACGGCAGCACGCCATCGGCAATGAGAAAGCTCGATGCGCGCAGATGATCGGCAATGACGCGGTGGCTGGCGCGAAAATCGCCCTCGGCCTTAACGCCCGTTGCTTCTTCGGAGGCGCGGATCAGCGCCTTGAAAAGATCGATATCGTAATTGTCATGCACGCCCTGCAGAACGGCCGCGACACGTTCCAGTCCCATGCCCGTATCGATAGAGGGGCGCGGCAGATCAACCCGTTCATTCGCGCTCAATTGATCGAACTGCATGAAAACAAGGTTCCAGATTTCGATGAAACGGTCGCCGTCTTCATCGGCCGATCCGGGAGGTCCACCCCAGATATGATCGCCATGATCGTAAAAGATTTCCGAGCACGGACCGCAGGGCCCCGTATCGCCCATGGCCCAGAAATTGTCGCTCGTCGCAATGCGGATGATGCGGTCGTCGGAAAGCCCTGCGATCTTTTTCCAGAAATTCGCGGCATCCTCATCCGTGTGATAGACGGTGACGAGCAGCTTATCCTTCGCAAGACCAAATTCTTTGGTGATCAGGTTCCATGCGTGGTGGATCGCTTCTTCCTTGAAATAATCGCCAAAGGAAAAATTCCCCAGCATTTCAAAGAACGTATGGTGGCGCGCCGTATAGCCGACATTATCGAGATCATTGTGCTTGCCACCGGCGCGCACGCATTTCTGCGAGGTCGTCGCGCGGCTGTAGGGGCGCTGTTCAAGGCCCGTAAAGACGTTCTTGAACTGCACCATGCCTGCATTGGTGAACATCAGCGTCGGATCATTGCGCGGAACCAACGGGCTTGATGAGACAACCTCATGCCCGTTCTTGCGGAAATAATCGAGAAATGTCGATCTGATCTCGTTGACGCCAGCCATAATTCACCTTTGGGCTTTACCCGCCCTCAATGGATGCAAGCATATCGCCGCATCGATTATCTTATCTGTGCCTGTCACTGCTCATGAGAAGGAACAGATCAGGCTGCACCCCATTGCTGCATATACGGCAACAAAAAGAGTTTTCCGGTTGACCGCTTTTAACGATGCGCCGCTTTCCTGTCCAGACAGGCAATGTGCGCCATAAGAGCAATTATGCGCTTAAACTGAACCGCAAAAACAAAACCCCGCGCATGTTGCGCGGGGTTTTGTGTTCAGGCTTGGCACCCGATCTTCAAACAAGGCCAATTATGCTTCCGCTGCCTCGGCGCTGTCATCTTCCGGTCCACCATCGTCAAGCAACTGCTCGGCAATCAGGCCCGCATTCTGGCGCAGCGTGGTTTCGATTTCCAGCGCCACTTCCGGGTTGTCTTTCAGATAGGTCTTGGCGTTTTCACGCCCATGCCCCAGTCGCTGCGAATTATAGGAGAACCATGCCCCGGATTTTTCGACAACGCCCGCCTTCACGCCCAGATCGATCAATTCGCCGGTCTTGGAAATACCGGCACCATACATGATGTCGAATTCGACCTGCTTGAAGGGCGGCGCCAGCTTGTTCTTGACCACCTTCACCTTCGTCTGGTTGCCCACCACTTCGTCACGCTCCTTGATCGAGCCGATACGGCGGATATCGAGACGGACGGATGCATAGAATTTCAGCGCATTACCGCCGGTCGTGGTTTCGGGCGAGCCGAACATCACGCCGATCTTCATGCGAATCTGGTTGATGAAGATGACCATGCAGT
>JAATGD010000273.1 GCA_015654965.1 Hyphomicrobiales bacterium | reverse complement strand
TGCTCTCCCGCTGAGCTACGCGCCCTGAAAACAGCGTTGCTGCCTTTGAGGTGACGCGGATATACGTGCGTCTCATAGAGAAAGTCAAGCGCCGGTTTCCCCGGCGCTGACATTTTCCAAAACCTGCTACCTCTCGGATTTTAGAGCGCGGCCAAACGAGACTCGGTCGTCTTGTCAAAAGCCTTCTGCATACCCGCATCGCGGTTATAAACATCGTTGAAATAACGGATTTTTCCATCCGCGTTGGGCCATGCTGTGAAATAGGAAATATAGACCGGAACAGGCTCCGTAACCTTCAAGCCGCGTTCGTTCTTGCCGAAATATTTTTGCAGATCGCCAACCGGCTTGCCTAAAACCGCAGCCGCCATGGCACGTGGATTCTCTAGACGGATACAGCCATGGCTCAGCGCACGTATGTCACGCTGGAAATAGGATTTCGCAGGCGTATCGTGCATATAAATATCATGCTCGTTCGGAAACAGGATTTTCAACTCGCCAAGCGCATTATCAAGGCTCGGCTTCTGGCGAATGCCAACATGCGACTTGCCTGCCGCGACCGCGCCCCAGTTGACAGCACTGGCCGAGACTTTCTTGCCGCCCAGATAGACCTCATAGCCATTGCGATCCAGATAGCTGGTGTCACGCATGACCTTGGGCAGCATTTCATTCAGAATGATTGAACGCGGCACGCCCCAGGACGGATTGAAAACAACTGTCTGGATTTTGTTATAGAAGAAATAGGTCTGATGCGTGGTCGAACCGATCACCACGTTCATACCGAGCTTCTCCTGCCCGCCCTCGAAATATTCGGCACGATAGGAAGGCTGGTTGACCATCACATAGCGATTGCCGAATTCATGCGGCAACCAGCGCAAACGCTCCATTGAATAGAGAATACGGTCACGTTTGACTGTTTGCTGTTCGCCCTGAAGCGCTGCAATGGTGTTCTTGCCGATAACGCCGTCCGGCGTGCCGCCCGAGAGTTTTTGATAATCCTTGATGGCTGCAACCAGTTGCGGGTCATAAACGCCTGTTTGGGCATGCGCTTCAAGTATATCGCGATGTTGCGCCATATAATCAGCGGGAGCATGACTGCTGATCAGCGTCACGATCTTGCCCAGTTGATCGCTCTCATCACCGGGACGAATGACGCGATCAAGCGTCACGCGTACGGATGGACCGGCAGGAACGTCCAGTTCCGACAGGGCCTGCCTGAGTGCTCTATATTGCGCATTGTCGGGCTGAAACCCGTGCAGATAGGCGGCAGGGTCAGCCTCATCTGCCAGTTTTGTCAGTGTGTCCTTCAGGTTAATCCGCCCGCGCGGCAGATCATAAAAACCGCTCAGACGATTGGCGATCACACGTCCTTCGCCTGCATCGAGCGCATAACGCAGGGCGCGCGCCGACATGCGGATTTCAAACTCGGCCAGTTTCTGCTGGCGCTCTTCGATTTGCGCGGGATCAAAACTGTCTGACGGAATGGAAATCGCATATTCGTCCGGGTTAAGACCGTCTTCACCGGCACGAGCAAAAAATGCAGCCACAGCCTTGGCGCGATCCAGCACCTTGCCATCCGCCGACCACATGAATGCGTGGTGGACAGAATAGTAAGACATAATCGCCTCGGCAATCGGCTTTTCAGCCTTCACGTCAACCGATTTCAGATAATTTGCAGCAGCATCAAAAGCACGGCTGCCATCACTCTCGTTTTCCGATCGATGGCCGATCGGCGACATACCCGATGTCAGCGGATCTGTCTGCATCTCTGGCTGAGCAGGTTCCGTGCCTGCCGTCACCTGCATATCAAGGCCACTGAAATCGATCTTGACCAGTGCATCCGGCTTATAATCATAAACCTGCGGTGCCTTGACCGTCACGCGCTGGGCGGGAGAAATAATGCGTTTGGGCGTTGCCGGAGTCGCTGGGGATACAGCCGCAGGCGGTGTTGGCGTTGGTGCCGGCTGCGCCTGCTCGCGACGCCTTTGAAAAAGCTCCATCAGCGAATTTGCAGCCTTGGCCTCGCCTACGGGCAAAGCAACCGATGCAACCAGAGCCAACATCATGGTATTACGGAGATGAGACCTGCCGTTGCGAGATTTTTTTCCGTTCTCCGCAATGCACCGGGAAAACTGCATTTCATACGCCCCAATTATTATGTTCGCCACAAAAGCGATTCCGTTTTGACCGTCTCGTGCAGAATTTACCAATCCCGTATAGAAAGTTTTAACGCTACCGCCTTCTCCCGCATTTTATAGCCGGGATATAATCACAAATCCTTGAAACCACGTCCCATGGATTATCCACCTGAACAATGTGCCGCAGTGGCTTCCCTCTCTCATCGCGCTAAAAGCCTTGCAGACAGCCCGCATGTTTTTGGATCCGGGCTTCTCGCGCAACATATCCCACATACCGTTCCAGTAGCGGTTCGGGCAGGCAAGCAAGCAAGGTACCATGATGGCAGAAGCAAGCGCCGCCGATATTTTTCCTCTTGGCGAAGACAACACCCCTTACCGCAAACTGACATCCGACTATGTTTCGGTCGATCGTTTTAAAGGACAGGATGTCCTGACCGTGGATCAGGAAGGCCTGCGCCTTTTGTCAGAAGCCGCATTCGCCGACATCAACCATCTGTTGCGCCCGGGGCATTTGCAGCAGCTTGCCAAAATTCTTGAAGACCCTGAGGCCACCGACAATGACCGCTTTGTCGCCTATGACCTGCTGAAAAACGCCAATATAGCCGCAGGTGGCGTGTTGCCGATGTGTCAGGATACGGGTACCGCCATCATCATGGGCAAAAAGGGCCGCCGCGTGTGGACCGAAGGCGGCGATGCTGACGCGCTCGGCACGGGCGTACTTGATGCCTATAACAAGAAGAACCTGCGTTATTCGCAACTCGCGCCCCTCGCGATGTTTGAGGAAAAGAACACCAAAAACAATCTTCCCGCGCAGATCGATATCTATGAGGAAGGCGAAGACGCCTATAAATTCCTTTTCGTCGCCAAGGGTGGCGGTTCGGCCAACAAGACATTTCTCTATCAGGGAACGCCGTCTCTCCTCACCCATGATCGCCTGATCGACTTCCTCAAGGACAAAATCCTGAGCCTTGGAACAGCCGCCTGCCCGCCCTATCATCTGGCCATCGTCATTGGTGGAACCTCGGCTGAAATGAACCTGAAAACCGTCAAGCTCGCCTCCACGCGCTATCTCGACACCCTGCCGACCAAGGGTTCTGAAACGGGACACGCCTTCCGCGATCTGGAGATGGAAGCCGAAATCCACAAGCTGACGCAATCGCTCGGCGTTGGCGCGCAATTCGGCGGCAAATATTTCTGCCATGACGTGCGCGTTATCCGCCTGCCGCGTCATGGTGCATCCCTCCCCATTGGTCTTGGCGTATCCTGCTCGGCTGACCGTCAAGCCAAGGGCAAGATCACCAAGGACGGCATTTTCCTTGAGCAGCTCGAAACCAATCCGGCAAAATATATGCCGGATATCGATGAGGATAAATTGTCATCGCATGTGGTCAGGATCAACCTCAACCAGCCGATGTCTCAAATCCTCAAAGAGCTGACAAAATACCCAGTCAAGACGCGGCTTTCGCTCAGCGGTCCGATCATCGTGGCGCGCGATATAGCGCACGCGAAAATCCGCGAGCGGCTGGAAAATGGCGAAGCCATGCCGGATTATTTCAAGAACCATCCGATCTATTATGCAGGCCCCGCCAAGACGCCAGCCGGTTATGCTTCGGGTTCATTCGGACCGACCACGGCAGGGCGCATGGATTCCTATGTCGATCAGTTCCAGTCGTTTGGCGGTTCAATGGTCATGCTTGCCAAGGGCAACCGTTCGCGACAGGTTCGCGAAGCATGCGGCACCCATGGCGGCTTCTACCTTGGATCTATTGGTGGCCCCGCCGCGCGCCTTGCTCAGGATTGCATCAAGAAAGTTGAAGTTGTCGAATATCCAGAACTTGGCATGGAAGCCATCTGGCGTATTGAAGTAGTCGATTTCCCTGCCTTTATCGTCATTGATGACAAGGGCAACGACTTCTTCAAGGAACTCAATCTCGGTTGAGATCAAAGCCTGATTGAAAACAAAGGGCGGGAAACCGCCCTTTTCTTTATTTCGGATCGCGTTTCAGACCTTTTTCCGCAAGTTCATCCAGATAAGTCTGCCAAAGCGTATCTTTCTCAGTACCGAGCTTGTGGAGATAGGTCCATGAAAACAAGCCTGTATCGTGCATATCGTCGAAGGTGATGTGGACCGCATAATTGCCAATGGGGTCCATGCGCATAATTTCAACATTACGCTTGCCACCCAAGGTCACGCGCTGCTCTGGCGAATGACCCTGCACCTCCGCTGAAGGCGACAACACACGCAAAAGCTCCGCAGTCAGCTCGA
>JAATGD010000300.1 GCA_015654965.1 Hyphomicrobiales bacterium | reverse complement strand
GGCGCGTTCCATGTCTCGAAACCGTCCGATCTACTGCCCGAACTTCAGGGCCGTCTGCCGATCCGTGTGGAACTGAGCGCGCTGACGCGTGAGGATTTCCGCCGCATTCTGACGGAAACCGAAGTGAGCCTGATCAAGCAATATATCGCGCTGATGGCGACCGAAGAGGTGAAGCTGGAAATCACCGATGACGCCATCGATGCGCTCGCGGATATCGCGGTCGATCTCAATTCGAGCGTCGAGAATATCGGCGCGCGGCGTTTGCAGACGGTGATGGAAAAGGTGCTGGACGATATTTCGTTCCACGCGCCTGACAAATCCGGTTCCGCATTCAAGGTCGACGCAGATTATGTGCGCAAAACCATTGGCGATCTGGCAAAGAATACCGATCTGTCGCGGTTTATCCTGTAACGCGAAATAAGTGACCGGAAAGCCACGCCAGCTGTTGCTTTCCTCTTCTGTCAAAGAAACCCCTCGACTTCCATCGAGGGGTTTTTTATTTTGCGCTCACTTTTACACTTCCTTTACCATATCGGGGCCGTTTGCGCGCAATGACCAGTCGTTTGAACCGTATTGCAGGCATCTGCCTTGCCATCGTCTTTTCCTGCCAGAGCGCTTTTGCTGCCATCACGGTTCCACCGGGCAACCGCAATGCCGAACAGCCGCCCATTCCCGGCGCCTCCGCCAAGCGCACGCGGGAACTCAGCACCACTTACGAGAAAAAATACCAGAAGATTTACGGCCTTCTCAAACGCGATGCCTCGTTGCGCTCGAAAATCCGTTCGACGGCTGCGGCCTATGGCATTGATCCCATTCATATCGTAGGCGCCATTGTCGGTGAACACACCTATAATGTCGATGTCTATGACCGGCTCCAGACCTATTATGTAAAAGCCATGTCCTATGCCAATCAGGGCGTCAGCTTTGGCTATAAGGGCGAGAGCATCGGCCAGTTCGTCAAGCGGCCTGAATTTTCAGAATGCCTGAAATTCAAAGACAGCTATTCGCTCTGGTCCTGCCGTGAAAATATCTGGAACATGCAGTTCCGCGGCAAATCGGTTGGCGGGAAATCCTATCCCAATAATCGGTTCAGTGCCGTGTTCTTCCAGCCATTTTATGGCGGACAGACTTTTGGTCTGGGCCAGATCAATCCACTGACCGCGCTTCAAATGTCGGATATGGTCAATCGCGTTTCAGGTCTGCCAAAACTCAATGCCGAGGACGGTAACAGGGTCTATAAAACCATCATGGACCCCGATCTGACGCTGCCTTACATCGCAGCCACGCTAAAACAGTCGATCACCGCCTATCGCCAGATTGCCGATTTCGACATTTCCAAAAATCCGGGTCTGACGGCGACGCTTTATAATACCGGCGGCGCGGAAGCCCGCGCCCGTGCGCTTGCCAATGAAAATGCAAAGCGCAAGGCTTCCGGTCAACAGCCGGTGATGCCGGAAGAAAATTATTACGGCTGGTTGGTCAATTCCAAACTCGATGAACTGAAAGCGCTATTTTAACCCCCGGCGGCGCTTACGCGCCGCTTCGATCTCTTCGCTCAGATGCCTGATCGTTTCACGATCGATAATGCGGATGTTGCGCGCCAGAAGATTGGCAAGTTCGGTCGCCTGTGGTGAAAGCCCGGATGTATCGATCACCACCCGCGGATGCGAGATGGTGGCAAGGTTTTGCAATTCCTCCGCCTCATCCCAGATGATGTTGAAAAAGGTGATGATGCGTTGCAGCATGTCCCATGTCGGCTGGCCGCGGCGGCCATGTTCGAGCGCCGACAGATAGGCCGGGGACACCCGCAATGCGGCCGCCATGTCCTTTTGCGTGACGTTGCGTTCCTCGCGCAATTCGCGCAGCCGTTTGCCGAAGGGAGTCATCGCAAAACACCCCCGTTCTGTGTCTGCTTACGCAGGCGCACATAAAGCGCGCCATGCCCGCCATGATGATGCGCCGCATCCTCATAGGCGCTGACCAGCAGACGAAACAGCGGCGTCGAAAACCAGTGCGGCACCACCTGTTTCAAAACGCCCTCGCTGCCCATTGAGCGGCCCTTGCCGGTGATC
>JAATGD010000020.1 GCA_015654965.1 Hyphomicrobiales bacterium | reverse complement strand
CCAACTGGAAGACGATCTCCAATTCGATCCAGCGCCTGCGCAAGATCGACGAGCTTCTGGCTGACGAAGCACAGGGCTTTACCAAGAAGGAACGCCTGAACCTCGAGCGCGAGCGTGAAAAACTCGACCGTGCGCTTGGCGGCATCAAGGACATGGGTTCGGTTCCTGACCTGATCTTCATCGTTGATACCAATAAGGAAGCCATCGCCATTCAGGAAGCCAAGCGTCTTGGTATTCCGGTTGTTGCCGTGATCGATTCCAACTGCGATCCGGACCAGATCGACTTCCCGATCCCGGGCAATGATGACGCAGCCCGCGCTATCGCCCTTTATTGCGACCTGATCGCCCGTGCGGCCATTGACGGCATTGCCCGTCAGCAGGGCGCTCTGGGTATCGATGTCGGCGCACAGGCTGAAGCTCCTGTCGAGCCGGCTCTCGAAGCACCTGCCGAAGGCGCTTGATAGCTGCATGATTTCATCCATCCGTCATATCATTGATAGGACGGGTGGATATCCTGTTTCATCCCGGCGCATGTGATTCCGATCATTCTGGAATGACTTCCATGCTTTCCTGAACAGGCGCCGGTTCAAAGTTGGCACACCCGTTCGGTGTGCCTTCGCTTTCATGAAAGGCGACACAATGAGCATTTCCGCATCTCAGGTTAAAGAACTCCGCGAACTCACCGGCGCCGGCATGATGGACTGCAAGACAGCCCTTGCCGAAACCAATGGCGATATCGAAGCTGCTGTCGACTGGCTGCGCGCCAAGGGCATCGCCAAGGCCGACAAGAAGGCTGGCCGTACGGCTGCCGAAGGCCTGGTCGGCGTGGCCGCTTCCGGCAACAAGGCCGTCGTGGTCGAAGTCAATTCCGAAACCGACTTCGTTGCCCGCAATGACGCTTTCCAGGAACTGGTGCGCAAGATCGCTGGCGCGGCCCTGACGACGAACGGTTCGACCGATGCCGTGGCTAGTGCCACTGTCGATGGCAAGAGCGTGACCGAAGTGACGAAAGACGCTGTGGCAACCATTGGTGAAAACATCAGTTTCCGCCGTTCGGCTGCGCTCGAAGTGTCGCAGGGCGTTGTCGCGACCTATATTCATAACGGCGTTGCCGACGGACTTGGCAAGCTGGGCGTTCTGGTGGCTATTGAAACCGCTGGCGATGTGGAAGCCGCCAATGCGTTCGGTCGTCAGGTTGCCATGCATGTCGCAGCCATCAACCCGCTTGCCCTGACCGCCGAAGACGTCGATCCGGCTGCCGCAGAACGCGAAAAGGCGATCTTCATCGAGCAGGCGCGCGAATCCGGCAAGCCGGACAATATCATCGAAAAGATGATCGAAGGCCGTATGCGCAAGTTCTACGAGGAAGTCGTGCTCCTGTCGCAGTCTTTCGTCATCAACCCGGACCTGACCGTTGCGGCCGCGCTCAAAGACGCTGAAAAGACCATCGGCGCGCCTGCGAAGATTACCGCTTTTGCCCGCATCGCGCTTGGCGAAGGCATCGAGAAGGAAGAAAGCGATTTCGCAGCCGAAGTGGCTGCGGCAGCCAAGGGCTGATCGCTTTATTCGATCTATTGGTCTGAAAAGGCTTTTGATTACGAAGGGCATCGCGTGACAACGCGATGCCCTTCGTGTATCGAACCCAAAACTCTATTTTGCCAAAACCTGTTTCGATCATATCCGTGGAGAAAACTTTCATGTCCGGCAAGTCCG
Organism: Hyphomicrobiales bacterium; assembly: GCA_015654965.1. Classification (GTDB taxonomy): domain Bacteria; phylum Pseudomonadota; class Alphaproteobacteria; order Rhizobiales; family Rhizobiaceae; genus Brucella. The sequence continues at coordinate 3,286 of JAATGD010000020.1, read as the reverse complement.
CCTATAAGCGCGTCCTTTTGAAAGCCTCCGGCGAAGCGCTGATGGGCAGTCAGGGTTTTGGTATCGATGTGTCGGTCGCCGACCGTATTGCAAGCGATATCAAACAGGCGCGTGCGCTTGGCGTCGAGGTTGGCGTGGTGATCGGCGGCGGCAATATTTTCCGTGGCGTGGCGGTGGCTTCCAAGGGCGGTGACCGCGTGACGGGCGATCATATGGGCATGCTTGCAACCGCCATCAATTCGCTGGCGCTGCGCACTTCGTTGCACAAGATCGGTGTCGATGCCGTCGTGCTCTCCGCCATAGCAATGCCTGAAATCTGCGAGAGTTTTTCGCAGCGCAAGGCGACAGCCTATATGGACGAGGGCAAAGTGGTGATTTTTGCGGGCGGCACGGGCAATCCCTTCTTCACGACCGATACTGCGGCCGCGTTGCGCGCGGCTGAAATCGGCGCGGATGCGCTGCTGAAGGGTACGCAGGTCGATGGCATCTATTCCGCCGATCCCAAGAAAGACCCATCCGCGACGCGTTTCAACCGCTTGACGCACAGAGAGGTTCTCGAACGCGGGCTTGCAGTGATGGATACGGCGGCGGTCGCCCTTGCGCGTGAGAACAACATTCCGATAATAGTCTATTCCATTCACGAAAACGGCGGCCTGGCCGAAATTCTGCAAGGCAAGGGGCGCTGCACGATCGTTTCCGACACGTGATCCCCGAAATGATCGTGTGAGCAACCATATCCCCCTCTGTTAGGCACCCAAGGAGAAGATGCATGAGCGATGTTTTTGACATCAACGACCTGAAGCGACGCATGGAAGGCGCAGTCAATGCGCTCAAACATGACCTTGGCGGTCTTCGCACCGGACGCGCTTCCGCAAGCCTGCTCGAACCCATCACCATCGAGGCCTATGGCTCGGCCATGCCGATCAATCAGGTGGCCAATATCAGCGTGCCGGAATCGCGCATGCTGTCGGTTTCCGTCTGGGACAAGACCATGGTTGGTGCTGTCGAGCGCGCTATCCGTGATTCCGGTCTGGGCCTCAACCCGATCACCGATGGCACCACGCTGCGCATTCCGCTGCCTGAACTCAACGAACAGCGCCGCAAGGAACTGGTCAAGATTGCCCATCAATATGCCGAGCAGGGCCGAATCGCTGCCCGCCATGTCCGCCGCGATGGTATGGACACGCTGAAAAAGCTGGAGAAAGACAGCGATATCAGTCAGGATGAAAGCCGCATCCAGTCGGAAAAAGTGCAGAAACTGACGGATGACACCATTGCGGAAATGGATAAGATCGTTGCCGTGAAGGAAGGGGAGATCATGCAGGTCTAGGCCTGTATGATTGCGCTGGGAGAACCGTTTATGCCGGATCCGCGCCATATCGCCATCATCATGGATGGCAACGGCCGCTGGGCGAAAGCGCGTGGTCTGCCACGTAGTGCAGGCCATCGCGCGGGCGTGGAAGCCTTGCGCGAAACAGTGCGTGCGGCGGGTGATCGCGGTCTTGGTTACCTCACGCTTTTTGCTTTTTCATCGGAAAACTGGTCGCGTCCGACCGGCGAGGTGCGCGATCTTCTGGGCTTGCTCAAACTGTTCATCCGCCGCGATCTTGCGGATTTACATCGCAACAATGTCAAGGTCAGCATTATTGGCGAGCGTGCGGGGCTGGACGAGGATATCCGCAACCTGCTTTCGGAAGCGGAAGTGCTGACCCGCCGCAATAGCGGTCTTAATCTGGTGATTGCGTTCAATTACGGCTCGCGCGATGAAATCGTGCGCGCGGTCAAAAGCCTCGCCTGCGATGTGGCGGCGGGTCGTCTTGATCCGGCCTCGATTTCAGCCGAGCTGATTTCGGCCAATCTCGACACCGCGGGCATTCCCGATCCCGATCTGATCATTCGCACCAGCGGCGAGATGCGGCTGTCGAATTTCCTTTTGTGGCAGGCGGCTTACGCGGAATTTCTGTTTTTGCCCGGGCATTGGCCGGATTTTCGCGCCGCCGATCTCGATGCGGCCTATGCGGTTTTTCACAAGCGCGAGCGCCGTTTTGGCGGCGTGGAGGGGCGCACCAGTCTGGAAGAGCGCGAAGAGGGCAGCCGGGCGATTGGACAATAGGTTTCATCATCAGGGATCGCCTGACGATCCTGTTTGCTTGCCGGAGCGCATCGGGTTCTTGCGCGTCATGTGCGCCGACCACGGGTCGAAAGGTTTTCATGTCTAATCTGCAAATCCGTATTCTGACGGCCATTGTGCTCGGGGCGGCGGCCCTGTGGCTGACCTGGATCGGATGGATGGGTTTCACGCTCTTTTCCGTCGCAATCGGTTTGGCGATGTTTTACGAGTGGCTGAACCTGACGGCCTCGCGCCAGACACCATTTTCACGCATTGTGGGCTGGATATGGCTCGTCGGGGTCAGTGGCCTCCTCATCCTTGATCGCGGCGCTCTTCTGACGATTGGCGTGCTTGCACTGGGCACATTGCTACTGCTGATAACGCAATGGAAGAGCGGGCGCGGCTGGCCTGCGGCTGGTCTTTTCTATGCGGGCTTTTCCGCGCTTTCCCTGTCAATCTTACGTGGCGACGAGCCGTTCGGTTTTACGGCCATCATCTTCCTGTTCGCGGTTGTCTGGGCCACCGATATCGGAGCCTATTTCAACGGGCGCGCGCTGGGTGGGCCAAAACTTGCGCCGCGTTTTTCGCCCAATAAAACATGGTCGGGTGCTGTGGGTGGGCTTGCTGCAGCCGTTGCAGGGGGCATTCTGGTGGCGTCACTGGTGGCGACGCCCGGAGGCCTCATCGTGCCGGTGCTTGCTTTGGTGCTCTCAATCGTCTCGCAGATTGGCGATCTTGCGGAATCATGGGTCAAGCGCCAGTTTGGCGCCAAGGATTCGGGCAAGCTTCTGCCGGGACATGGCGGGGTGCTGGATCGTGTCGATGGTCTTGTGGTGGCGGCGGCACTTCTCTATCTCTTCGGGGCATTGGCGGCGGAACCCGATGTACCTTCAGCAATATTTTTCAGTTTCTAGAGCGTTTTTAGCGCTCCGTGGCGTAAGGAGTAGGTATTTTGCAGGAGGCTTTCGCCTTTTTATTCGGCGGTGACAGTTTGCTCGTTGGCACCCTTATCCCTTTTCTTTTCGTGTTGCTGATTGTCGTGTTCGTACACGAAATGGGGCATTACCTCGTCGCGCGATGGTGCGGGATCGGCGCGCAAGCCTTTTCCATCGGGTTCGGGCCTGAACTTCTGGGCTTTACCGACCGCCATGGCACGCGCTGGAAACTCTCCGCCAT
>JAATGD010000406.1 GCA_015654965.1 Hyphomicrobiales bacterium | reverse complement strand
CATCGCTATGCCGAGTTCGATGGCTTGAATCTGACATGGGAAACGCTGGAAGGGTTGGTCAAGCATAACGGTCCTTTGCTTGGACCCTTTGCGCCGCGCCCGGATCATGGCGTGCCGCAGCCGATTGTCGATTATAATGCGCGCCATGATCTCGAACTCATGCGTTTTGCGAGCCTTGAGGCGCAATGCGCGGCCATTGCCGACGATATTGCCTATAATGCGCATGATATCGATGATGGTCTGCGTTCGGGGCTTCTGACACTCGATGCGCTCGATGCCGTGCCTTTGACCAGAAAACTTCTCGATATCGTGCGTGAACGCTATCCAGCACTCGACGCGGTGCGCACGGGGCATGAGCTGGTGCGTCGACAAATCACCATCATGGTGGAGGATGTGATCGGCGAAGCCCAACGCCGTCTGGCTGAAGCAAGTCCTGCAAGCGTCGAGGACGTGCGCGCTCATAGTCGCGCTTTCGTTGGCTTTTCGCCTGAAATGCGGGAAGACGAAAAACTGCTCAAGCGCTTTTTGTTCAAGAACCTTTATTTCCATCAGAGCGTCATGGTGCGAAGAGAGGCCGCCGACCAGATCGTGAAAGAACTGTTCGATGCCTGTTTTGCCGACCCCGCCATCATGCCTGCCGAGTGGCGGTCCGATTTCGAGACGCTCGATAAAGGGGCGCAGGCGCGCCGCATTGCGGACTACCTCGCCGGGATGACGGATAATTATGCGGTGCGCGAACATCGACGATTGTTTGACCGAACACCCGATTTAGCTTAATCGGAGCGAAACGAAGCGGGTTTCGCTCCATCAAGCAGAGACGGACCCGTAATTTTATGACGAGCCGAAGCCGGCAAAGAGCAAAAATATCTGGCTGAAAGCCTGACAGGACAGACAATGAATATCTTTGCAGATTTCGATGCACGTATCAAAAAAACGTTGCAAGATATTGATCTGAAAATAAAAGACGGTGGTGATCTGGACCTTTCGCGTGTGGGCGTCGAGCCGCCGCGTGATGCGACGCATGGCGATATCGCCACCAATGCGGCGATGGTGCTTTCCAAGTCGGTCGGTCAAAACCCGCGCGAACTGGCAACGCGCATTGCCGACGCGCTGAAAAATGATGTCGATGTGGAATCGGTCGATGTGGCCGGTCCCGGTTTCATCAATCTGCGTCTGAAAGCCAGCTATTGGCAGCGCGAGCTTGGCTCGATGCTTGCGGCAGGCCGCGATTTCGGTCGCTCCAAACTCGGTGCGGGCAGCAAGGTCAATGTCGAATATGTCTCGGCCAATCCGACCGGTCCGATGCATGTCGGCCACTGCCGCGGTGCCGTGGTGGGGGACGTGCTGGCGAACCTTTTGAAATTCGCGGGCTTCGACGTTACCAAGGAATATTACATCAACGATGCGGGCGCACAGATCGATGTTCTGGCGCGGTCCGTCATGTTGCGCTATCGCGAGGCGCTGGGCGAAGAGGTCGGTGAAATCCCGGCAGGACTTTATCCTGGCGATTATCTGGTGCCGGTGGGCGAGGCGTTGGCCAAAGAATTTGGTCGTGGTCTTATCGAGATGCCGGAAGATGAAGCGCTTGCCCTCATCAAGGAGCGCACCATCAATGCCATGATGACGATGATTCGCGCCGATCTCGATGCGCTAAACGTTCATCATGATGTGTTTTATTCCGAACGCCAGCTTCATGCCGACCGCGCGCGGGCCATCCGCAATGCGATCAATGACCTGACATTAAAGGGCCACGTCTACAAGGGCAAGCTACCGCCGCCCAAGGGACAATTGCCGGACGAGTGGGAAGACCGCGAGCAAACCCTGTTCCGCTCGACGGAAGTGGTGGACGATATCGATCGTCCGCTGATGAAATCGGATGGGTCTTTCACCTATTTCGCGGCCGATGTCGCCTATTTCAAGGACAAGTTCGACCGCGGCTTCAACGAGATGATCTATGTGCTGGGCGCCGATCATGGCGGCTATGTCAAGCGGCTTGAAGCCGTGGCGCGGGCTGTCTCGGATGGCAAGGCGAAGCTTACGGTTCTTCTGTGCCAGCTGGTCAAGCTGTTTCGCGATGGCGAACCGGTGCGCATGTCCAAGCGCTCGGGCGAGTTCATCACGTTGCGCGATGTCGTTGATGAGGTCGGTCGCGATCCGGTGCGTTTCATGATGCTTTACCGGAAAAACGATGCGCCGCTCGATTTCGACTTTGCCAAGGTTACGGAGCAATCCAAAGACAATCCGGTCTTCTACGTGCAATATGCGTCAGCTCGTTGTCATTCGGTTTTCCGGCAGGCAGTGGATCAGCTCGGGATGGCCGAACTCGACCGGGTCGCGCTGGGTGCGCATTTCGATCAGTTGACGGATGAAAGTGAAATCGCACTGGTGCGCAAGCTTGCAGAATACCCGCGTCTTATCGAATCAGCAGCCCAGCATCAGGAGCCGCACAGGCTGGCTTTTTACCTCTATGATCTTGCAAGTTCCTTTCATTCTCAATGGAATAAGGGCACTGAAAACCCGGACTTACGTTTTATTAAGGTTAACTCTCCAGAATTGTCGCTGGCCAGGCTAGGGCTGGTACAGGTTGTTTCTGATGTGTTGACGTCCGGTCTTGCAATAATAGGTGCGGACGCTCCGACGGAAATGCGCTAGAATGGATCGACTGACCGCGAGCTTACAAGTTGGGCTGGTGGCATGCAGGCGATAGGTTCGGCGAGGGACTTGCCGGGACGGTGTCGTTACTGACATATCTCGGCTTTGCTCTTCAGGCGCGGGAAATGGCTGCCAACTTTTGCCCATATTGCCTTGCTAATAAAGCAATGAAGGGGACGTGTTTACCGCGCCCAGGGCTTGAGTTAGGAATATGCCATGACGGACAGCAGTGCAAATCCCCGCGGCTACGGCGAGCGTTCGCTGCACGAAGACGATCCGCTGATGGAACTTTCGCGGATTGTCGATTTCCGTGCGCCTTCAGGCGAGAATAATGCCTGGAATGAGCGGCAATCAGACAGTGATCGTGCGGAACCCGACTTTGATCCGCTCGACCTTGAGCGTGAACTGCTCGGCAATTTCGATGATTTCCCGCAAACCAACGGGCAGAGCGAAATTGAAGAATCTGGCCATGAGGAAGATCAGGTCCGGTATCATGGCGATGATCGTGCGGTAGAGCAGACCGATTTCGCGCAAACCGATATGCCGGATGATCGTGTCGATCCGGAGATATTTGCGTCAGATGTATCTGGGCCGGATCTGTCCGGCTTCGAGAGCGCCGAAATCGATGAGCCGGTTTCCCGATTTGATTATGAGGACTATTCATCCGCGCGCGATTCCTATGAAAATCACGAGCCTTTGGATGATGGCCATGGCAATGCCGGGAGTGAAGATCGTCCGGCTGCTGCCGATGCGAGTCCCGCGTCCTATGATGCGCCGCAAGCCCGCTCTCTCGAATGGGAGTTGGAAAATCTGCTTTTTGGCGATGAATCCGCGACAGCAGACAACTATTCCCATCAAAACGACTATTCCCGTCAATATGAGACTTCTTATGCGCCGCAAGCCTATTCGGCGCCTGCCGGGCAGGATGAGGTTTTCAACGAATTGACGCCGGATGCGTTTGATCTCGACAGTGCGGCGCAGGAAGAACCCTATCCGGAGCCTGTTGATTTTGCCGGGGCGCAGGCGCGTATCGGGCATTCGGACTATCCTTATTACAGTCGTGGCAATTTTGCCCCTGGCAGTGACAGGCATGAACCGGTTGCGCCTCTCCAGGAGAGTGTGGCAGAGCAAGTTTTATCGGAAGATGGTAATCTGTCATTTGAGAAGGATTTCACGTTCGATGCCGATGATATTCTTGCGTCAGCGGAGGATGACGGAACGGATGGCGATCTGTCGGGTTTCGACGATATCGATCTGAGCGACGCTGATCTCGATTTTGAATCAGAACAGGAGCTTGATGAAATCGAGACGGCTCAGGCGGACGATATCAGTCTGTCCGATTTCGACTTCTTCAGGGAAGATGATCTCGACATTGCCGATGATGGCCATCAGGAAGAAGTTACTGTGGCTTACGCGCATGCCGTGCTTCCGGATGATGATGAGCGCTCGCCGACGGATTTGTCGCAGTTTGCAATCGGGCGGCAGGGAGCAGGCGCACCTGTGCCGGATATCGAGACGTTGAGTGTCGCGGAAAACAAGGTTGAGCAAACCCATGCGTTTGAATTGCCGGAAGTCCATTATGACACGGACGAGAAAAACGGTAATCTGGACGATCTGGAATCCGAGTTTGCCGAAGTGTTCAACATGGTCGGGCAGGGCGAAGCCAATGCTGATTCGAGCGCGCAAAGCGACGCGGACAAGGCATTCGAGGATATTTTCCGTGAAAGCGCTTCGACCTATTATCAGCCGGAGAGCAATTCCGGTACAACCAGCGCGGCGCTGGGGCTAGGGGCGGCCGCCGCTGCCACGGCAAGCGCCTATGGTCATGCATCCGGCCAGCATGCAACTTCCGGTCAGGCTGGCACCGGCACGCAGGATGCTTTCTACAATCATTGGGCAGCATCTGGCGCGCAGAATGCCGAAGGTGCCGAATATGGTGCACACACTGCCCTGCAGGCCGAAGATGATCTTGGTGATGCCGCCGAAGCCTATCGCGAAAGGCCCGTGCGCGGGCGGCGCGGATTGCTGCTGGCCAGCGTTGCCGGAGCGGTCGTGCTTCTCGGCGGGATTGGATATCATTTCCTTGGCGGAAGCTCCAATGAGCCGGTCGTCATTGCGGCCGACAACCAGCCGGTCAAGATGCAGCCGGAAAATCCGGGTGGTGCTACTGTGCCCAATCAGGACAAGGCGGTTTATGATCGCGTTGCCGGAACCTTGCCCAATAACCCTGAACAGAAAACCTTGATCAGTTCCGGTGAAGAGCCTGTCGACATCGCCGCGGCGAATGAGAACGCAGAAACTGCACAGGATCAGTCCGGATCGACCGAGCAGGCCGGTTCCGGGGCGGATGCGCCGCTGATCACGCCGCGTGAAGTGGAAACCACAATCGTGCGTGCGGATGGCACCATGATGCAGCCGCAGCCCGTAGCCCCGCAGCCTGCCAATGATGGCGCAGCGGCGGCACCTGCCCCGAGCGACGAGATTGGCGCGATTTCCGCGGAAAATACACCGCCAGCGCCTATGGCAACACGGCCTGTTTCACCGGAGCAGCAGCCTATGCTGGTGCAGGCGCCGGTCGTGCCATCGCGTCCCGCAGATCAGCCGGTCAATATCGTGGGCAATGTTCCGCCGCGCACCCAGACGCAGGCTCCTGCGCCAGCCGCAGCACAGGTCGCATCGGCTGCGAGTGCGGGCGGGTATTTCATCCAGATCGCCTCGCAGCCGTCCGCCGAACTGGCGCAAAAATCCTTCGCCAACATGGCGCAGAAATATTCGAGCGTGATCGGCGGTCGCAGCGTCGATATCAAGCGCGCCGAGATTGCGGGCAAGGGCACCTATTACCGTGTCCGTGTTCAGGGTGGATCGCGTGAAGAGGCCAACGCATTATGTGCAAGGCTGAAATCGGCTGGCGGCAACTGTCTCGTCACGCGATAAAAGTAATAAATCTGTTTGCAAAAGGGCGGCGCAAGCCGCCCTTTTCTATGCACTATCGTGGTTCTGTTTTTTGGGCTAAATCATCTGAAACAGGCAGGCAAGATTGAGGGAATATTGCATGAAACAGCGCAAGGCGTGGATTGCCGGTGTATCGGGAACGAAGCTGACAGCGGATGAGGTGGCTTTCTTCCGCGATGAAACGCCGTGGGGTTTTATCCTCTTTGCGCGCAATGTCGAAAGTCTCGAACAGGTGGCAGACCTGACCGCGCATCTGCGCGAACTGACCGGCCATGAACAGACGCCGGTTTTTATCGATCAGGAAGGAGGGCGCGTTCAACGCCTGCGCCCGCCGCTCGTTCCCAATTATCCGTCCGCTTCCGAAATTGGCGCGATCTATGCGCGTGATCGCGAAGCGGGTCTGCGCGCCGCATGGCTTCATGCGCGCCTGCACGCTTTCGATCTTCTGAAAGTGGGTGTGACGGCCGATTGCCTGCCGGTTCTCGATGTGCCCATTGAAGGTGCGCATGATGTGATCGGCACGCGCGCTTATTCCAAAAACCCGCATGCAGTGGCCGATATGGGCCGCGCTGCCGCGGAAGGGCTGCTTGCGGGCGGTGTGCTTCCGGTCGTCAAACACATGCCCGGCCATGGCCGTGCCTTTGCCGACACGCATAAGGAACTGGCGCGGGTTGGCGTGCCTTTGAACGAATTGATCGCGCATGATTTCGTGCCATTCAAGGCGCTCAATGACCTGCCGATGGCGATGACCGCGCATGTCATCTTCGATTGCCTTGACCCGAAGCGGCCTTCCACCTTGTCTCCGACGGTTATTGACGCAATCATTCGCGAAGTGATCGGCTTTGACGGCTTGCTGATGAGCGACGATCTTTCGATGAAGGCCTTATCGGGCAATCTTGGTGATCTTGCCGAAAACATTATCGATGCCGGCTGTGATATCGTTCTTTATTGCGCGGGCGTGATGGAGGAACTCGTCGAGGTCGCGGCCCGGGTTCCAGTGCTTTCGGGCAAGGCATTGCATCGTGCAGAACTTGCGGAACTCTATGCAGGCGAGCCGGATCTTTCGGACGAGGAAGACATGCGCGCCGAATTTAGTGGTCTGTTCGAGGCCGTGGCATAATGGTTAAAAACTGATAAACTGTTCTGTGCTGGCTTGTACCGGCACAGTAAGGAAACGGGCTT
>JAATGD010000322.1 GCA_015654965.1 Hyphomicrobiales bacterium | reverse complement strand
GGATTGCCGGGATTGAACGGGTCGATCGTCAGCATCGTCGCATGGCGGTTGGCGACCGACAACGCGATCAGGACCACGGCGAGAGGCACCAGAATGACGATTGTGACGACGCGTCTTGTCAGCATGATTTTTGATCAGGCTGCGCCATTGAGACGGTCGCGTAGTTCCTTGCCGGTCTTGAAAAACGGCACCCATTTTTCTTCGACCGAAACCGTTTCGCCGGTACGCGGGTTGCGACCGCTGCGGGCAGGACGGTTTTTCACGGAAAAGGCGCCAAAACCGCGCAGCTCGACACGATTGCCATCGGCCAGCGCATTGGTGATCTCATCGAAAACCGCACCGACGATGTTTTCGACATCGCGCTGGAAAAGATGCGGATTACGGCTTGCGATAATCTGAACGAGTTCCGATTTGATCACGGCTTTAAACCCCTGTCTGTTATGTTCCTGAAACGTGGCGCTTCGGGTGATTACTGTGCCGAACTTGCGTCCGGCTTGCCCTCAAGGTGCCAAACCGAAAGAAGTCCGTCAAGAAAGATACGTTCGCGGGCCATCTGATTGAGCATTGTCTGCGCATCCTGCGGCACGCCCAACAATTGCGCACCGGCATGAATGATCAGGTCGCGCAGGGAAAATCCGGTTTCCTCACTGACCGGCTTCCATTCGATGCGCGGCAGCTTTTCGGACAATCCCTTGGTCTTGAGCCATGCAATGGCCTCTTCCTCACCGCCCAGCCCATCGATCAGCTTGTTCTCAAGCGCCTGACGTCCGGTGAACACGGCTCCATTGGCCAGAGCCAGCGCCTGATCATGGCTAAAGCCACGGCGCTTTTCCACGAGATCGACGAACCAGTCGTAGGAATCCATGATCATGTTGCGGATCATGGCCTTGGCTTCATCGCTTGCCGGATTGAAATAATTGGGTTCAGCCTTGAGTGGTGAGGATTTGATGGTTTCGACCTTGATGCCGACCGTGTCGAGAAGTTTCGACACATCGGGATACTGGAACAGGACGCCGATGGAGCCGACGATGGAGGTCTGGCGCGCCACGATATGATCGGAGGCGCTGGCGATCATATAGCCTGCGGATGCGGCCAATGTTCCGACCTGCGTGACCACCGGCTTCTTTTGCGTGATCTTGCGCACGGCCTCATAGATCGTCTCGCCGCCGACCGTTGTGCCGCCGGGGCTGTCGAGAATGAGAATCACGCCCTTCACGGCATCGTTTTTCGCAATGCGGTCGAGACGCCTGAGCAGCTCTTCATTCTCGAAGATCGTGCCTTCGATACGCACCTTGGCGATATGCGGCTGGGCAAGATTGGCACCGCGCATGGAGGCGAAGGCAAATCCGGCAATCAGCGCCACGAGAAGCAACACGAATGCCGCGCGCCAGACCGTGAGCTTGCGGCGCAATCTACGTCTTTCGATCAGAGCTTCAGCGTCCTGAGCCATCTTGCGTCCATTCATCCGTTATCAGACAGGCAATCCTGAAATACGACTTTGGCCTGAAATACGACTTTGGGCCTTTTTGCCCTGAATGCCCGGTGACGGCAAGCATCATTCGCCAGGATGGTGCAAATCACCGGCCTTTGCGTCTTCTGTCCCGGCCATTGCATCTTCTGTCATTGGGGGCGATTATGTGATATCGAAGAATTGATTGGTCTGCTCCCGATTTTGCGGGGATTAATTTTATGATTAAATATCAATAATATAGAACTTAATGTCAAGGTTTTCGGGCAGGGTGCGCTATTTTGCGCCGTATGCGTTCTATTGAGCATTGCAATGATTTATCCCAAATAAACCATATTGAAATGAAATAGCGCCTATCGATCACGGATCGGGGGAGGCTTTATAGAAGTCAAAGACGACAAACGGTCAGGAACAGAAAGAATATATGGTCGCCGATACGACAGATACCCGCGCCATGCAGGCCGCATCCCCTTCGGGACGCGGTAAGGGCGGTATGCGTTTCGGCGCGACGCAAAAAGCTGAAGCGCTTTTTCACGCGGCACAGCGCCATTCGGTGCGGGTGCGCGTTCTCAAAACCGCGCTGCCGGTTGCAGCCATCGCGGTTGCGGCCATCTTCTCCTGGTACACGTTTCTGGCGACGCCCACGGCCCCCGTCAAGGTCGATCTCAACACTGGCGGCGAGAGCGGCAAGCTTGTGATGACCAGCCCGCACCTCAATGGTTACACCAAGGATAACCGTCCCTATTCGATGACCGCCGCCAAGGCGTCGCAGGATGCCAAGAACAGCGGCGCCATTGCGCTTGAGGGCATTCAGGCGCAATTGCCGGTCGGCGCGAGCGGCATTGCCACCGTTGAGGCCGCGTCCGGCATTTATGATAATGCCAATGGGCGTTTGCAACTTGATAAGGACTTTACGGTAATCACCGATGAGGGATTGCATGCGGTTCTGCGTTCTGCCGATATCAATCTGAAAAGCGGGCAGATCACCACCGACAAGCCCGTCGATATCCGTAACGGGACGACGCATATTCTGGCGGACAGTATGCAGGTCAAGGAGAATGGCAAGGTTCTGATTTTCGAGAACAGGGTCCGCATGACGATTGACGGCAGCGCGGTTTCGGGGAACAAAAACCCCTGACCGGTTTTATTGGCATTTTGTAATGCTGAATGTTCCCATTGAGCGGCAAAATGCGTAATGTTGCGCTCGAATACATGTCCGGGCATAAAGGTGACTGGATATCGTAGGGCAATTGTATGGAATTGTGGCCGGTAGATTTATGAAACGTGAGACGGGCAAGATGATCAAGAGCATAATGGCTTGCGCAGTGCGGGCGCAATTCACAGGACGACAGGCCCTACTGGCGCTTGGTATCGTTGCCGTTCCCGCGGGGATTTCATTGGGCCTGCCTTCGAGCGCCTTTGCGCAGGAGGCCGGAAACACTGCCGTCAACGGCCTGAAACTGTCCAACAGCAAGTCGCCGGTAAAG
>JAATGD010000407.1 GCA_015654965.1 Hyphomicrobiales bacterium | reverse complement strand
TCGAAAACAACATGGCGATAACAAAACCGAAGATACAAAAAAAAGGAAATTTACGTTGAGTCACTAAATTATAAAAAATACGGGGCGCGTTAGAGATATAAAATCCTATTGTGATCCCTACAATGAGTAAAAGGACAAATGGTGTCCGATAAGGATGATACCATAATTGCGATGCAGGAAAAAATGGTCCTTCATCCGAAAAGTAAGTTGGTGGATAAAATACGGCTCCCCAACTCAGTTCGCGTGCAAACATAATGAACCATATTGGTATGATAGAAAACCATAAGGTTCGCATTTTTCCTTTACATTTGAAGGCAAAGAACAAAGCTGTTAGCGCCCCGAATGCCAGCACAGCGGCTTGTGTATTCTCAAGAATTTGATTTTCCCAGCTAATCCATAATGGAAAATAAAGACTAAACGGGAAACTGCATAAAAAGAAAATGATTGCCAAATAGCCATAAATTTTCGCCAGGGATAGTTCTGCCGGGAATTTTTGAGTGCGTTGCACTGGAACCACCTTTGTATAGGTTTTTCTATTTATGGTTGCCTAGATGGAAGATCTTTGCAAAGAATCCTGAGCATTCTTCAGATGAAGGTGTTTATCCATAGTGGTGAAATTATGGAAGCTTCTGATCAAGCCAGTTGAGGAAACTTTTCGTGACCGTTTCACGATGATAATCATTTAAACATTCATGGCGACAATTTATGAGAATTTCATAATTTATGTTTTTGAAGTTTAGTCTGTTCAGACGGTTTGCCAAGCGGATCACTGATGCACCCTTGGCTGTAGCGGGATCATCATCACCTCCCAGAAGATGAAACGGGAGGGTTTTTGAAATTTGCGCAAGATTTGCAGCATTTTGGCCGCGTTCCATCATGTGGAAAATATCGATCCATAAGGAGACACTGGCGTCAAAGCCGCACAAAGGGTCTGCGATATAGGCATCCACTTTCCTGTTGTCGTGCGACAGCCAGTCAAAAGCGGTGCGATGATCGGGAATGGCGCGCGCCCAGCTACGAAAGGTGAGTTTTGGCAAGATTGCGCTTGTCACATCCGAGCCTTTGAACATGCGTTCCATATAAAGAAGCGTAAGTGCCGTTTTATTCTCGATGAAACTGCCGAAATTGGCGTTCCAGATTGCGGCTGCATTGACCGTCTCTGCGTGATCGAACAGGTAATTGAGTGCAATCAACCCTCCCATGGAATGGCCGAACAGGATGACCGGCAATCCGGGATGATGTTCGCGGATATGGGTGTTGAGGGAAAAGACGTCATCGATGACCATCTCATAGCCGTGCCTTGGCGCAAACATGCCTTTGGGCGCGTGGGCGCCGATATTGACGCCGTGGCCACGATGATCATGGGCATAGGCATGATATCCGTTTTGCGCCAAAGCTTGAGCAAATGACTGGTAGCGGGCGGAGTGTTCGGCAAGGCCATGGCATATCTGGACCACACCCTTGGGCCTCTCTGCCAGCAGGCAGCGGAAGGGAAGAGCGCTTTCATTGGGGCGCGGCAGGGTTTTGACGTTTTCAAATGACATGCGATCATCAGATTTTATGGCGCTCAATTAGTCAATCCCCGGCGTGTCAGCGTCGTTAAAAGAGGCATGGCGCGATTAAATGAATTAATTTTAGGCAATGGCGTTTTGTGCGAAAATTCTGCTTGAAAAGCGGAAAAACCTGCGCAAATCTACCCTTATCAAAGGGGCAAAGGTCGTTTTTCAAGGGAACGATCAGGGGCGTTAAACAGGTTTCACGCCATCACTTGCAGGCCGTTTCGTGAAAAGGAGGAATTTTTCTCGAACGGTGGCCAGAGGGGAAACCGGGTGACGGAAATATCCGCGCCCGGTTTCATAATTTTAAGGCTTCCTGATTATTTCCACGTTCATATCAGCGCATGATGCTTTGCGTTATGATGTTTGCGTCCGATGACTATTTAGCCTAAATACGCGTCAGCAATTCCCTCTGCGTCCGGCACAATGCCGTCTACGCTTTTTAACCTGTGGAGACGACGCGCTTTATGGCTCGCCAGTTCATTTATCATATGTCCGGCCTTAACAAGGCTTATGGCAACAAGAAGATTCTGGAGAATCTTCACCTCTCTTTCTACCCTGATGCCAAGATCGGTATTCTTGGTCCGAACGGTGCTGGTAAATCGACCATCCTCAAGATCATGGCAGGTCTTGATAAGGAATATACCGGTGAGGCATGGCTCGCGGACGGTGCGACCTGCGGTTATCTTCCGCAGGAGCCGGAACTGGATGCATCCAAGGACGTACTGGGCAATGTGATGGAGGGTGTGGCTGCAAAACAGGCCATTATCGACCGTTACAACGAATTGATGATGAACTATTCCGACGAAACGGCGGATGAGGGTGCAAAGCTTCAGGACATCATCGACAGTCAGAACCTGTGGGATCTGGAAAGCCAGGTCGAAATGGCCATGGAAGCATTGCGCTGCCCGCCGGGCAATGCGGATGTCACCACACTTTCGGGTGGTGAAAAGCGCCGCGTGGCGCTGTGCAAGCTTCTGCTGTCCAAGCCCGATCTGTTGTTGCTCGATGAACCGACCAATCATCTGGATGCCGAAACGACGTCATGGCTTGAAAAGCATCTTCGTGAATATCCGGGTTCAGTGCTGATCATTACCCATGATCGTTACTTCCTCGACAATGTAACGGGCTGGATTCTCGAACTCGACCGCGGGCGCGGCATTCCTTACGAGGGCAATTATTCCGCCTATCTCGAATCCAAGGCCAAGCGTATGCAGCAGGAAGGTCGTGAAGAGGCTTCACGCCAGAAGGCTCTGGAACGCGAGCGCGAATGGATTTCGGCAAGCCCCAAGGCGCGTCAGGCAAAATCCAAGGCGCGTATCAAGGCCTATGACGAACTGGTCAGAAGTGCCGAAGAACGCCGTCCGGGCGATGCTCAGATCATCATTCCGGTTGGCGAGCGTCTCGGTCAGGTGGTGATCGAGGTCGAAAATATATCCAAAGGTTTTGGCGATCGGCTGTTGATCGACGATCTGAGCTTCAAGCTGCCTGCGGGTGGCATTGTCGGCGTGATCGGTCCCAATGGTGCGGGTAAATCGACGCTGTTCAAGATGCTGACCGAGCAGGAAAAGCCCGATAACGGCTCTGTGCGCATTGGCGATACGGTGCAAATGTCATATGTTGACCAGAGCCGCGATGCGCTCGACGCGAACAAGACGGTCTGGGAAGAAATTTCCGGCGGTAACGATATCATCAAGCTTGGCAAGTTTGAGATGAATTCGCGCGCCTATTGCGGTGCGTTCAACTTCAAGGGTGGCGATCAGCAACAGAAGGTCGGCAATCTTTCGGGTGGCCAGCGTAATCGCGTGCATCTGGCCAAGATGCTCAAATCCGGCGGCAATGTCCTGCTCCTCGATGAGCCGACCAACGATCTCGATACAGAAACGCTGGGGGCGCTCGAAGACGCGCTGGAAAACTTTGCCGGTTGCGCTGTCATTATCAGCCACGACCGCATGTTCCTTGATCGTCTGGCGACGCATATTCTTTCCTTTGAAGGCGACAGCCATGTCGAATGGTTTGAAGGCAATTTCGAGGATTACGAAGCGGACAAGATCCGCAGGCTCGGTCCTGAAAGCGTCAATCCAAAGCGGGTGACGTATAAACCTTTGACACGATAATGAGATTCAAGGTCGGTATGAAAATACCGGCCTTATTTTTTGGAGAATGATCATGAAGGACTGGTCCGCACAACAATATTTGAAATTCGAGGATGAGCGCAGCCGTCCGGCGCGTGATCTGTTGGCGCAGATTCCTCTGGATGATCCGCGCAAGGTTGTCGATATCGGTTGCGGTCCGGGCAATTCCACCGAGCTTCTGGCCGAGCGGTGGCAAGACACGAAAATTTCAGGCTTTGATCCATCACCGGACATGATCGAGAAAGCCAGGTTGCGTTTGCCGGATGTCGATTTTTCCATTGGCAGCGTCGAGAATTATCAGCCTGATGACACGGTCGATGTTCTTTTTTCAAACGCGGTCTTCCAGTGGTTGCCGGATCATATTGCCCAATTGCAGCGGCTTTTTTCCTTGTTGAAGCCGGGTGCATATCTTGCCGTGCAGATGCCCGACAATATGGCTGAACCGACCCATGTCGCCATGCGCGAGGTCGCGAAAACGGCACCCTTTGCGGCAAAGATTGGCGGCAAGGGCCGAAAAACATTGCCTGCGGTCGCAAGCTATTACGAGGCTTTTGCAGGCGCGGCAGAGCGGATCGATATCTGGCACACGATCTATAATCACCCGCTTCATGGGCTTGATGCAATTGTCGAATGGGTCAAGGGGACGGGACTTCGCCCCTTTCTGGACCCGCTCAATGAGCAAGAGCAGCGTGAATATCTCGCAGCCTACAAGGCAAGGCTGGCGCAAGATTATCCGCCCATGAGCGATGGACGGGTTCTTTTACGTTTTCCAAGGATTTTCATCATTCTTCGTAAGGGATGATACGGGCAATCGATTGCATGCAAACAGTTTTGCTCCTATTGTCCGGCCATTCGGAGGCAATAAGATTATCCTGGCAGATAATTCTGGAAGATTTTTCGGCAGTTCACTGTCGTACGGCATAGCCTTTCGTCGTGTTGCGGTTGCAAGCAGGAAGGGTGCATAAGCCATCTTCAGGTTTTCATTTCGGCACATCTGGCCGGAATGCCATCCGTTATTGAAATGGGTCATGAGGTGATCGTTATCCCGGCTCCCAACCGGGGTTTGCGGTCATGAAGCGATAGCGTTGGCAATGCCGGTGCTTGAATTTCGGAGTTTTTAGAATGGGTAATGCAGAATTGAGCGGCGCTGCCGACACCAGTGCGAAACCGGCAACGGAAGAGCACGGTACACGCAAGCGTATCTTTGCCATTGTGGCAAGCGCCTCCGGCAATCTGGTCGAGTGGTACGATTT
>JAATGD010000003.1 GCA_015654965.1 Hyphomicrobiales bacterium | reverse complement strand
GCCTGCGCCGGGCAGATCGCTTCGCAAAGCTTGCAGGCAATGCAGCGTTCCTCGCCGTTGGGATAACGGCGTAGCGCATGCTCACCACGAAAGCGCGGCGACAGCGGACCCTTTTCATGCGGATAGTTCAAGGTCGCCTTGGGCGCGAAGAACTGGCGCATCGAGAGGAAGAAAGCAGCCACAAATTCCTTGAGAAGGAGCGATTTGGCAGCTTGAGCGAGGGAAGCCATAATTCTTTCTCCTATACCAGATCAAAGACTTTGATGACGGTTGCGGTCAGCACCACCATGGCGAGCGAGAGCGGCAGGAATACTTTCCAGCCCAGACGCATCAGCTGATCATAGCGGTAGCGCGGAACGAATGCCTTCACCATGGCGAACAGGAAGAAGCAGAAGCAAAGCTTCAACATGAACCAGATGATGCCCGGAACCCAGTTGAGGAACCACACATCGACCGGAGGCAACCAGCCGCCAAGAAACAGCGTCGTCATCAATGCGCACATCAGCGTGATGGCAACATATTCACCCAAGAAAAACAGCAGGAACGGCGTCGAGGAATATTCGATCATGTGACCGGCGACGAGTTCCGATTCCGCTTCCACCAGATCGAAGGGCGGGCGATTGGTTTCGGCGAGAGCGGAAATGAAGAATACCACGAACATCGGGAACAATATGAGCCAGTTCCAGTCGAGGAACGAGCCGGGCAAGCCCAGCGCCGTGCCAAGCCCGGTATTCTGCGCCAGCACGATATCGGTGAGGTTCAATGACCCCACCGTCAGCAGCACCGTGACGATCACGAAACCGATGGAGACTTCGTAGGAAACCATCTGCGCCGCCGAACGCAACGCGCCAAGGAACGGATATTTCGAGTTCGAGGCCCAGCCGCCCATGATCACGCCATAGACTTCAAGCGAGGAAATGGCGAAAATATAGAGAATGCCGACATTGATGTTGGCGATGGCCCAGCCTTCATTGACCGGAATGACCGCCCATGTCGCCATCGCGAGCACGGCGGAAATGAACGGGGCGAGCAGGAACACGCCCTTGTTGGCGCCCGAGGGGATGATCGGTTCCTTGAAGACGAATTTCAAAAGATCGGCGAAAGCCTGAAACAGACCCCATGGACCGACGACGTTCGGACCACGACGAAGCTGCACCGCCGCCCAGATCTTGCGATCCGCATAAAGCAGGTAAGCCACGACAATCAGCAATACGACAAGCAGAACGACCGACTTAAGCGCGATGATGAGCGCTGGCAAGACGTATGCTGCAAAAATACCTTCCATAGTTCCGTCTCTCTATCGCCTTACTCAGCCGCCTGCCGGAAACCGCCAGCCGCAAGTGCGGAGCACTCAGCCATGACGGCGGATGCACGCGCGATGGGGTTCGTCAGATAAAAATCCCTGACCGGCGAGACAAATGCCGCGCCATTCAGGTTGGATGCCTTGCCTGCCAGCGCCGTGATATCGTCAGCGGATGCGGGCGTAATGGTGTCAATCGCCAGGAAATGCGGGTAATCCGCATAGAGTTTTGCGCGAAGTTGTGCGAGCGAGTCGAATGGCAGGCGTTTTCCAAGCGTGTCGGAAAGAGCGCGCAGGATCGCCCAGTCTTCCTTGGCCTCGCCCGGCGCAAAACCGGCACGATTGCCCATCTGCACACGACCTTCGGTATTCACCCACGTGCCCGACTTTTCCGTGTAAGCGGCTCCCGGCAGGATAACGTCGGCGGCGTGAGCGCCGGCATCGCCATGAGTGCCGATATAGACGGTGAAGGTCGAACCCTTCTTCGACATGTCGAGTTCATCCGCGCCCAGCAGGAACACCACATCGAGCGCGCCGAGCATGTCAGCGGCCTTTTTGCCGCCATCGCCCGGAACAAAGCCGAGATCAAGTGCGCCAACGCGCGATGCTGCGGTATGCAGAACCGAGAAGCCGTTCCAGCCCTCGGTGATCGCGCCGACATCTTGCGCAAGCTTTGCAGCAGAAGCCAGAACGGCGGAACCGTTTTCACCGATGAGCGCGCCTTGACCGATCATGATCAACGGGCGTTCGGCCTTTGACAGCACGTCGCGGAAAGCATTCTTGCCAGCGACAAGTGCCGAAAGCGTGTCGGCACCGGCACCAAGATATTCGTAATCGTAACGCAGTTCCGCCTGCTCGCCGATCAGCGCCACCGGGAACGGACCCGAACGCTGGCGCTTGCGGATACGGGCATTGAGGACGGCTGCTTCTGCACGCGGATTAGAGCCGATGATGAGAAGCGCATCAGCATTTTCAATGCCTTCGATGCTTGCGTTAAAGAGATAGCTTGCTCGGCCCAATGCGGGGTCGAGCGCTGCGCCATCCTGACGGCTATCGATGTTTTTCACACCGAGCGACGTCATCAATTCTTTCAGCGCATAGATTTCCTCGACCGAGGCCAGATCGCCCGCGACAGCGCCGATCTTCTCAGCGGAGGTTGCTGCCACTTTTGCGCCAATCGTCGCAAAGGCTTCCGGCCAGGAGACGGCAACCAGACGGCCATTTTTGCGCGCATAGGGGCGGTCAAGGCGCTGGGTGCGCAGACCATCCCAGATGAAGCGGGTCTTGTCGGAAATCCATTCCTCGTTGACCGCTTCATTGACGCGCGGCATGATGCGCATGACTTCGCGGCCACGCGTATCGACGCGGATATTGGAGCCGACCGCATCCATCACGTCGATGGTTTCGGTCTTGGTCAGTTCCCACGGACGCGCCTGAAACGCATAAGGACGCGAGGTCAGCGCGCCGACCGGGCAGAGGTCGATGACATTGCCTTGCAATTCCGAGGTCATGGCGCGTTCGAGATAGGTGGTGATTTCGGCATCCTCGCCGCGACCAATCAGGCCGAGTTCGGAAATGCCGGCCACTTCGGTCGTGAAGCGGACGCAGCGCGTGCAGTGGATGCAGCGCGTCATCACGGTCTTGACCAATGGGCCGATATATTTGTTTTCCACCGCGCGCTTGTTCTCGCGATAGCGCGAACCGTCGGTGCCAAATGCCATGGCCTGATCCTGCAAATCGCACTCGCCGCCCTGATCGCAGATCGGGCAATCGAGCGGATGGTTGAT
>JAATGD010000287.1 GCA_015654965.1 Hyphomicrobiales bacterium | reverse complement strand
TGTCCGAAAACCGTTTCACACTTTTCGGGATGCGCTCTAAACGGAGAATGAAATGGCTGCTGGTCTGATTGATTTCCTCGACCCACAAGCTATCGAGCTTCAGAGCGAAGCAAAAACCAATGAAGAGATCATCCGGCTTCTGGCAGGCAAGCTGGAACAGCTTGGTTATGTCAAGCCAAGCTACGCCGATGCCGTCGTAAGCCGTGAGCGGTCGCTGCCGACCGGATTACCGCTTGAACGCGACGAGAATGTTGCCGTGCCTCACACGGATCCTGAACATGTGATCAAGGCTGGCATCGCCTTTGCAACGCTGAAATCGCCAATTGAATTTGCCAATATGGAAGACCCGGAAGAAGCTGTTTCTGTTGGATATGTCTTTCTGCTCGCCATCAATGACAAGGACAAACAGATTGAAACCCTGCAACAGATCATGGCGATCATTCAGGATGCCGATGCTCTCGACAGATTGAAGGAAGCGCGCACTCATGAAGACATTCAAATCGCGCTGCAATAAAGGCCGCCTGCCTGAGTGGTTTAGGTCTTTACAACTGAATTAAAGACAAAAAAATACGGTATTCGCGCGTTTCATTGAATGAATGAACACCAAGTTGGAGGAAACAATGGCTAGAATAAAAACAGTTCTGTTCGCTTGCGGCACAGGCATAGCTACATCGACAGCCGTGAATGCAACCGTCACCGAAGAAATGAAAAAGCGCGGGCTTGCCTTCAATGCTCAGCAAGCAAAAGCAACCGAAGTTGCCTCGCTGGCAGACAATGTGGATTTCATCGTTTCCACCACGCCCATTTCGGCTTCTGTGACCAAACCTGTCATCAAGGGACTGCCCTTCCAGACTGGTATTGGCAAGGATCAGGTTCTCGACCAGATCGAAGCCGAACTGCGTAAATAATTGTATATAGCTTCAAGAATAACGGTGGAGAATTTCAATTCTCCACTTTCACTGCGAATGATCAGATGTTGGCGGGAAAGACCCTTATCAGTAATAATGACGCTGTGTGATTTACAGATTTCATTTCAAATGAAGCTTCGTCGGTTATCAGAGCAGCATCCAGCTTTTCCAGCCTGTGCCATCTATCATTCACCTTTAACGATATAGGCTCTACTGCCAGCACTATAATGGCCTCTCCGGCTCCTGTCGCTTTACCGGTAAAAGGGCTGGCCAGCCGCTCTACCCGATGCGTGAATGCACCGCGCCGGGTCATGACGTTGAGATCGGTAATAGGACCGTCCCTCAATGAGGCATTGACGGGAATATCAGCCGGAAAGGCAAGCGGTACGCTGTCCGTTTCCAGCAGAACGGGTGGCTGGCCATTAATTGCCAACACCATGCCATTGCCGTGGAGGATGGATAGCGTGCGGTCAATGCCGGGAAAGATGGAGAAGGGGCCGTCGCTCGCCACCGTCGCCATGGAGATGCGCCAGTCGAAATCATCCACGGAAGCGGCAGGCGGGAAGACAGCGATTTCCACTGTCTCGCCGCCGCCGTTCTTCCATGGCATGCGCTTATGATCGCTTGCGCGCAGAAGCCGCATCGGCGTCAGTTCCCCAGAATGCCGGGAAGGCGCAGGCCCTGCTGCTTTGCCCAGTCGAGTGCTTCTTCATAGCCCGCATCGGCATGACGCATGACTCCGGTTGCAGGATCATTCCACAGCACGCGACCGATGCGCTGATCGGCATCTTCAGAACCGTCACAGCAAATGACCATACCCGCATGCTGGGAGAAGCCCATGCCGACGCCTCCGCCATGATGGAGCGATACCCATGTCGCGCCCGATGCCGTGTTGAGCAGTGCATTGAGCAGCGGCCAGTCGGATACGGCGTCCGAGTCGTCTTTCATGGATTCGGTTTCGCGGTTTGGCGAAGCAACCGAGCCTGAATCGAGGTGATCGCGGCCAATGACGATAGGTGCTTTCAGTTCGCCGTTGCGGACCATTTCGTTGAAGGCGAGGCCGAGGCGGTGACGGTCACCGAGACCAACCCAGCAGATGCGCGCTGGCAGACCCTGAAACGCGATGCGTTCCTTCGCCATATCAAGCCAGTTGTGCAGGTGCTTGTTGTCCGGCAGCAGTTCCTTCACCTTTGCATCGGTCTTTGCAATGTCATCCGGGTCGCCGGAAAGGGCTGCCCAGCGGAACGGACCAACGCCGCGGCAGAACAGCGGGCGGATATAGGCAGGCACGAAGCCCGGGAAGGCAAATGCGTCTTCCAGACCTTCTTCAAGCGCCATCTGGCGGATGTTGTTGCCGTAATCCACCGTTGGAATGCCAGCATTCCAGAAGTCGAGCATGGCCTGAACCTGCACCTTCATCGAAGCGCGGGCGGCTTTTGCGACGCCCTTCGGATCGCTCTCCTGCTTGGCGCGCCATTGCGCAACGCTCCAGCCGATTGGCAGATAGCCATGCACCGGATCATGAGCCGAGGTCTGGTCGGTGACGATATCAGGGCGCACGCCGCGCTTGACGAGTTCCGGGAAGATTTCGGCGGCATTGCCGATCAGCGCAATGGACTTGGCTTCACCCGCCTTGGTCCATGCGTCGATCTTGGCCAAAGCTTCATCAATGTTGTGGGTCTTTTCATCGACATAACGGGTGCGCAGGCGGAAATCGGCGCGGGTTTCGTCGCATTCGACCGCAAGGCAGCAGGCACCGGCCATG
>JAATGD010000144.1 GCA_015654965.1 Hyphomicrobiales bacterium | reverse complement strand
TGTCCGAAAACCGTTTCACACTTTTCGGGATGCGCTCTAAGCGCGGATGACGCCCTTTTTCAGAATGACATTGCCGTAAAGCCGCCGCTCGCCGGTGCGGATGATCGCGTAAGATTCTCTGGCGCGTTCATAAAATGCAAATCTTTCAATCGGATCGACGGCGATCCTGCGGCCCTCCGCCGCCTCGATGATGGTTTCAAATTCACCGAAAATGGCGGGCGTTTCATGGGGTGCCTGCATCACTGCCGCAGGCTTGTCGACAAAATCATCAAGCGGCAGCAATGACAGCACCGCTTCCGTGATGGCTGTCGCGCTGATGCCGGGAAAATCCAGCACAAGGACGCCCGATGATTCAGCCGGATAATTGGCATCCACGATCACCAGATCATCGCCATGTCCCATATCCGCAAGGACAGAGAGAAGCGAGCCGGTCAGCAAAGGATTGATGTTTTTGAGCATGTCTCATTCCATCCATGAAATTGATTGTTGTGAAAGCGATTGCAGAGAGCGAAGCATATGCAAACGCCGATCTTATGAAAACCGGCGTTTGTTGTTCTTGATCAAAGGTGCAGGGTCACTCTGCCCTGGCTTCGATCTTCACCTTGTCGAGAAGCTGGATCGGGTCCTGCGAAGCGGCAACCATTTCCAGCATACCGATGCCCTTTTCAGCGATTGACGTGACATTCACCTCAAAGACATTGGGCTTTTCCAGAAAAGTCCAAAAAGCGGCGGCGGCCTGCTGCAACTGTGGCCGGTCAGCAGCGAGTTCCTCAAGCACGATGGAAGCCCCCATGGTCAGCGCCTGCCGTGCTTCCTCTTCGCTCATGTTGTTTTCATCGGCATAGAACTTGAGCGCCTTGGCGATCAGTCCCTTTTCCTCGACCTTGAGGCTTGCCTCACGCGCCTTGATGCCAAGGGCTGCGACCTGCATCATCACCTTGTCGCCCGAAAAAATCTGCTCGGTGAAGCCGCCAAAAAGACCGGAGAGAGCAATACTGCCCATATCCTGCCCGCTCACGGAAATATCCTTGATGACGAGGTTCTGTTTTTCCTCGTCCCAGCTTGCCTCCACATTGGATGAGAGAGTGACCTTGTCATAACCCAGTTTGCGGAGTTTGTCGTAAAGCTCATGCTGTGCGCTGGGTGGGACCGGAAAGGACATATCCTCGTAAGTCACACGCATGTCGGTCGGGATGCCGTTGCGCGGCTTGAGAAGGGCAATCTCATAGTTCTTCAATGAGAATTTGAGCCGTTCTAGCGCTACTGCCGCATCGGATGATGCATTCTCCTCGCCGTCTTCCTCTGTTGCCGTATGATCATTGGGCAGATCGGCATCCACGCCCGTCACCCGCATGGTGCCAAATTCCGGCATAAGGGTCGTAAAGGGGAAATTTTCGGCATCTTCATCGCTGAGGGCGGCGAGCTTTTTCAAAGCCTCAGAGCTCGACCCCCACGAAAAGCCCTTTATTGAGGCTTCGTCTACCTTGATGTAATCGGAATCGTGCGCAACCGAAATACCCTTGACCGTCGCGTCCATACGACTGTTGTCAAAGGCGACTTTGGCCTCAGCTATTTCGCCCTTCTGCTTGTTGGCTTCGGTCGGGTCGATTTTCAGTCCCTTGATTTCCACATCCCCCTTACCGATCATGTCGAAAAGGGAAACCAGCCGCAGGAAAAAGGCACGCTGTTCGGCTGGCGTCAGATCATCGGGGTTCTGAACCGCTGCAATCTTGTCCACTAGTTCCGTCAATGGCTCTTGCGGCAGGCGCATGGTAAAGCCCTGACTGCTAATTTCATCATAGCTCAAATTCACCTGATTGCTTTTCATAACAATGTCTTTGACAAAGAAAGGGCCATAGACCGGCTTGGCGTCCTTGTCGTCGGGTCCGGCTGTCTCGGTATAAAGGCGTGCAATGAAGACGCCATCAATGTCCTCACCTTCCGACTGTCCCATTGTGCCCGTCATCTTGTCGCTGACCACCTTGCCATCGGGACCGGGAACATTGACGACCATATCAAACAAAGCGCCGGATGCCGCGTAATGCGCGACATGGCCCTCCCGGATATCATCGAGCCGCACGTCCTTATAGGTGACGTTCTGGTCCTTGCCCGCAATGGTCTGAACAAGATGGATTTCAGGCGCGACCACGCTTTTCGCGGAGAAACGGCTGATGCGTTGGGCGGGCGTCAGATCACTATTGCCGAATGTTTCGCGCAAGGTGGCGATATCGAAATCGGCATCGTCGATTTTGATATTCGGGATGGAAATCTTGTAATTGGAAAACTGCGTCTTGATATCGGACGCATCGAGCTGCCCGGTGAGAAACAGGAATTTCGGCCGCCCCTCCACAGAACCGATCTCGACATTGGTCCCATTCTTCAAAGGCAGCGACAGATTGGTCAGATGGATGCGACCCAGAAAATCAGCCGTGACGGAATCCGCCTTACCCCCACGCTTTTCAAGCTGAGATGCAATGCTTTTTTCCAGCGTGATTTTGTATCCGACAGCACCAGCCGCCGCGATCGCAATGATTGCCACCGCCGCCCAAAGCGCCTTTCGGCTACCTTTCTTTGCCTGCTCCACGAGTTTCATCCTTTCCACGCAATTGCGACAATTCCTGTGCAAGCAATTGAACCCGTACAAAAGACGGAAAGACGCGGCATAAGGCAAACACGGCTAAATCAACGGCTTAGTCACATTTCCTGCAAAACAGAGCCTATAAAACAGGCACGAAACAAGCTCTAGCCACCGCAAACTGTGCCTGCAAGCACGAATGCAACTTATTGCCCGAATTTATCAGGAAAGTTAGGGATTATCCGCCACCGTCAATGCGAGATTTCGGCTGCACGATAAAATCCCCGTCAAGCCGGATGATATGAGCGTGGATCGCAAAAACCTGCTCCAGAAGCTCTGGCGTCAAGACTGCATCCGGTGTGCCATCGGCAACAAGTTTGCCCGCATCAAGCAGGATGAGCCGGGTGCAATGTTGCGCG
>JAATGD010000250.1 GCA_015654965.1 Hyphomicrobiales bacterium | reverse complement strand
GCTGGCCGACGATCTGGTTGCGCTTGAAAAGCGCCTCGAACAAGATTTCGATTCCTGAGAGCGTCCGGCCATGCGTTTTATCCCTCTTTTCTCTGTATCTTCATTCAGCAAGGCATTGATGCTGCTTGGCTGTGCGCTCGCGCTCAGCGCTTGTAACACCACTGCTGACGGAACGAGTGGTAAGACGGCTCTGTTTACAGAGACCAAAAGCGCCGAAAAAACCGCGCCCGTCGATATGGCGCAGGTTTCTGTCGCACCCGGAGTTGCAAAAGATGGAGTTGCAACAGGTGAAGAGGCCGCAACGGGTGAACAGATGGTCGCCTCGCTTGCCATGCCGGTTCTGCCCATGACCGGACCTGTTCCTGCCATGCGTGCGGCACCACCCTCCGTGCTGGCCTATTCGACCCCGGACGCGAGCGCGGTCGAGACAGCGGCTGCGGCCGCTGAGACGGCGTTCAACACGCCCTCCAATGCGCCGCAGAATCTCGACACGCTCATAGCCAAATATTCGGTTGCCAATAATGTACCCGAACGCCTTGTGCGCCGTGTCGTGCATCGCGAAAGCCGTTACAATCCGGCGGCGCGCAACGGGCCTTACTGGGGTCTGATGCAGATCAGCCATCCGACCGCGCGCGGCATGGGCTATAGTGGCGCGCCCAAGGGGCTGCTCGATGCTGAAACCAACCTGAAATACGCGGTGCGTTATTTATCGGGGGCTTATAAGGTTGCGGGCGGCAATGAAAATCAGGCTGTGCGCTTTTATTCACGCGGCTATTATTATGACGCCAAGCGCAAGGGCCTGTTGCAGGAAACGGGCCTTGACGGCAGCTATCGCGGGGCTGCTGATTAGCTGCGAATTAGTTGTCATCTTGATGCCGCGAATGCATGGCATTTCCTGATCCTATGAACCAAGCAGGATGGGCATGATGACGATAAAACTGCCGCATTCCCTGAACTGGAAATATGACCGGGCCGAATTATGGGCCGATGGCGTCATTCATGTGCTGGGTGTGGCGCTGGCGCTGGCGGGAAGCATCGCCATGCTGGTCATGTTCCTGCCCACCATGCCGGCCTTCATATCGGTTTCCTCCGCGGTCTATCTGGCAAGCCTTCTGGCGGCGCTCGGCATGTCCGCCGTCTATAATATCTGGCCGGTCTCGCCGACCAAATGGTTTTTGCGCCGCTTCGATCATGCGGCGATCTATGTGCTGATTGCCGGAACCTATACGCCGCTTGCCGTGCATATGGGGGATCGCGCGCTGCCGCTGCTCATCTTCGTGTGGAGCGTGGCTGTCTTCGGCGTTGTTTTGAAACTGTTTCTGCCGGGTCGTTTCGACCGGCTGTCGATCCTTTTATATTTGGCGCTCGGCTGGAGCGGCATCATGGTCTATGACACCATGGTGCGCTCGCTGCCGCCCACCGTGTTCTGGCTGATCGCGGCTGGCGGTATCGTCTACTCATTGGGCGTGATCTTTCATGTCTGGGAGCGGCTGCGGTTTCAGAATGCCATCTGGCACGGCTTTGTCGTGGTGGGGGCGGCGCTGCATTATTGCGCGGTGTTTTTCGTCGGTGTCAGTGGTTGACATCAATTATATACGTTTCATATATAAACCGTATATGAAACGTATATGGTGGATGATGCCATGGGTATCGTGAAAATCAGCGACGAACTGCATGAGGAATTGCGCAAGGCAGCCGATGTCATGTGCCGTTCGATTAATGCGCAGGCCGAATACTGGATGAAGATCGGCATGCTGGCGCAGGCCAATCCCGACATGTCGTTCAACGAACTGGTGCGGATGCAATTGCGTGTGGCTGAAGTGCAAATCCCCACATTGCCGGTCAGCGCGTCATGACCAAGACGCTTGCCGAGATTGAAAAAATGGCGGTGTCAGGCGCGCTGCTGGCCTCTGTCTTCGCGTTCATCGACCGCATGGAGCTTGTCGGCATGACGACGATGCAGGTCAATGATCAGGTCGAGGATTATATCGTCCACGCATTGAAGGCGCGTCCGGCGAGCAAGGGGCAATATGATTATCCCTATGTGCTCAACGTCTCGCGCAATGAGGTCGTCTGCCACGGCATGCCCTCGCATGATGAAATCATCAAGGATGGCGAGATCGTTAATTTCGACATCACGCTTGAGAAAGACGGCTTTATCGCCGATTCCAGCAAGACCTATATGGTCGGCACCGTGTCGCCGCATGCCTCGCGGCTGGTGCGCGTGACCTATGAGGCGCTGTGGAAGGGCATTGCCGCCGTGCGTCCGGGCGCGACACTGGGCGATGTCGGTTATGCCATCGAGCGTCATGCCAGACGCCACGATTACACGATCGTGCGCGAATATTGCGGCCATGGCATCGGGCGCGAAATGCACGAGGAGCCGCAGGTTTTGCATTTCGGCAAGCCCGGCACGGGCGAACGGCTGCGCGAGGGCATGGTGTTCACCATCGAGCCGATGCTCAATCAGGGCACGGCCAAGGTGCAGACGCAAAAAGACGGCTGGACGGTCGTCACGCGTGACGGAAAACTGTCGGCGCAGTTCGAGCATACGGTTGCCGTCACATCGAACGGCGTGCGGGTGCTGACCCTGCGGGCGGGCGAGGAAAAGATGCTGGCAGCTATTCGGCACGCGGCCTGAATGAAAAAAGCCCGGCAATAGCCGGGCTTTTCGCGTTTTGCCAGAATGGCGAATTATTTGCGGTCGCGGGCTGCGAGCGTACGCAGGCGCAGCGCATTGAGCTTGATGAAGCCAGCCGCGTCCTTCTGGTCATAGGCGCCGTGATCATCCTCAAACGTGACGAGCTTGTCGGAATAAAGCGACTTTTCCGATTCCCGACCCGTGACGATGACATTGCCCTTGTAGAGCTTGAGCGTGACCTCGCCTTCGACGTGTTTCTGGCTCAGGTCAATCGCTGCCTGCAGCATTTCGCGTTCCGGCGAGAACCAGAAGCCGTAATAGATCAGCTCCGCATAGCGCGGCATCAGCTCGTCTTTCAGGTGCGCGGCACCCCGGTCGAGCGTGATCGATTCGATGGCGCGGTGCGCTGCCAGCAGGATCGTGCCGCCCGGCGTTTCATAAACGCCACGCGATTTCATGCCGACAAAACGGTTTTCCACGAGATCCAGACGACCGATGCCGTTGTCGCGGCCATATTCGTTGAGTTTTGCCAAAAGCGTCGCAGGCGAAAGTCGCGTCCCGTTGATGGAAACCGCGTCACCCTTCTCGAAACCGATCTTGATGATGGTCGGCTGATCGGGCGCGGTTTCAGGCGAAATGGTGCGCATATGCACATATTCCGGTGCCTCGATTGCCGGATCTTCGAGAACCTTGCCCTCGGAAGACGAGTGCAGCAGATTGGCGTCGACCGAGAAAGGGGCTTCGCCCTTCTTGTCCTTGGCAACCGGGATCTGGTGCTGTTCGGCAAATTCGAGCAAATGCGTGCGGCTCTTGAACGACCAATCGCGCCATGGTGCGATGATCTTGATATCGGGGTTCAACGCATAAGCGGAAAGCTCGAAACGGACCTGATCATTGCCCTTGCCGGTCGCGCCATGCGCGATGGCGTCAGCACCCGTCTTTTTGGCGATTTCGATCAGGTGTTTTGAGATCAGCGGGCGGGCAATCGAGGTGCCGAGCAGATAGACCCCTTCATAGACGGCATTAGCGCGGAACATCGGGAAGACGAAATCGCGCACGAATTCCTCGCGCACGTCCTCGATGAAGATTTCCTTGATGCCGAGCATTTCCGCTTTCTTGCGCGCCGGTTCAAGTTCTTCGCCCTGACCCAGATCTGCGGTGAATGTGACGACTTCCGCGCCCAGTTCCGTCTGTAGCCATTTCAGGATGATCGAGGTGTCGAGACCGCCTGAATAGGCGAGCACGACTTTCTTGACGTCTTTCCACTTGCTCATAATCAACTTCCGTTCGATGCGATGCTGGCGGCACCATGAAGGGCCGCAAAACTGGATGCCGCAAGTCTTTTATCAGTTGTCGATGACGGCGCAAGCCGCATGGCGTGTTCTTCTGAAAAAGAGCGAAAAAACCGATAGCCGGGAGAGGATATTCGCGTTAGTTTTCTCGCAAATCTGCGGAGTTTACCCCATGTCGTTCCTGACAAGCCTGACCTTCATCCCCGAATGGACCATCTTTGCCCAATTCGTGATCGCAACCATTATTCTCACCATCACGCCGGGACCGGACATGACGCTGTTCGTCGGGCGCGCATTGTCGGAAGGAAGGGCTGCGGGCTTTGCCTGCATGGCCGGTGCCAGCACAGGCATCATCATCCATACCAGCATGGTGGCTCTGGGCCTCTCGGCGCTGATTATCGCGTCGCCTGCCGCTTTCACTGCACTGAAAGTTGTGGGAGCGGGCTATCTCGTCTGGCTCGCGGTGCAGGCGATCCGCAAAGGCTCGGCCTTCTCACCGGAAAAGGTGGGCGGACGCAAGCACAGCCTGGTTCAGAACTGGCTGACGGGCCTTGGCATCAACCTGCTCAATCCCAAGATCATCCTGTTCAACATGACGTTTTTGCCGCAATTCGTCTCCGCCCATGATCCGCATGCAATGGGAAAACTGTTTTTTCTGGGACTTTCCTTCATTCCGCTGTCGTTGCCGCTCACCATTCCGATGATTTTGGCGGCGGACAAGTTTGCGGGGGTGTTGAAGAAGAACCCGACGGTCACGCGTATCGTGGACTGGATGTTTGCGGGGATTTTTTCGGCCTTTGCGCTGAAAATCATCACTGCGCAGGCAAAGTGAGCGTTCCGGCATTGCGTCCGGCAATTAGCCAGTAGACGAAGCCACCGACGATACCGGCACAGGCCGTTGCCAGAACCATGAGCGACATATGCGCAAATTCGGCGCTGTCGGTGAAAGGGAAGGCAGCGCCTGCGCTGGCAAGGCCGATCGCGCCGCCAAAGACGGCATAGAAGAGCGAGGAACGATAGCCACGCCATTCGGCCCAGATGATGAGGATGATTGCGGGCAGCAGGCTGATGCCGCCGCCCAGCATGGCAAGCGCGATGCCTCCGACAAAAACGCTGCTCCAGAAGCTGGTCGCCGTCCACATCGCGCTTATATCCGCGTTATCGGCCAGCATGGCGAAATCCTGCATCATTGAATCAATGCCGATGGTACGAAACAGGATTGCCGCCAGAAACCAGCCTGCGGCAAGCAATGCGCAGCAATACCCGAACACGATGACCACAAAGCGCATGATATAATCGAAGGTGTCGTTCATTCACCGTGTCCGGCGATCATCATGGCTTCAAAAGCCAGACGTTCAGTCTTGCGCATGCGCTCGGATTCCGACTTCAACTGTCCGCAGGCTGCCAGAATATCGCGTCCGCGCGGGGTACGGATGGGGGATGCGTAACCGGCTGCGTTGACGTAATCGGCAAAGCGTTCGATCTGCTCCCAGTCCGAGCACTGGTAGTTGGTGCCGGGCCACGGGTTGAACGGGATGAGGTTGATTTTCGCCGGAATGCCCTGCAACAGTTTGACCAGCCGCTTGGCGTCATCCAGACTGTCGTTGATGTCCTTGAGCATCACATATTCAAAGGTGATGCGCTTGGCGTTACTGAGGCCCGGATATTCGCGACAGGCTTTGACCAGCTGTTCCAGCGGGTATTTCTTGTTGATCGGCACCAGCAGATCGCGCAATTCATCGCGCACCGCATGCAGCGAAATGGCGAGCATCACACCGATTTCCTCCCCGGTGCGATAAAT
>JAATGD010000397.1 GCA_015654965.1 Hyphomicrobiales bacterium | reverse complement strand
GGCCAGTGACAAGGCTGATGAGCGAACGGCGAAGGATTTGGGATGGCTCATGTTCCGCGCCTTCCTGCTTCACTTCCCCCACTTCCTTGATGATATCGAGTTCTGCGGCATTGACGCGCGGATGAGTGGCTGGATTATCGCGCAGATAACGCCAAGCAAGCCAGCCCAGCAAAATCGTAATGAGACCAGCCGCGATGAAGGCGAGCCGCCAGCTTCCAAGCGTCAGGATCAGCCAGCTGATCAAAATGCCACCAAAGGCGGCACCAAGGGGCGCGCCGCTATCCATGAAGACAGCGCCGCGTGCCCGTTCCTTCTTCGCAAGCCAGATCGAGTTGAGTTTGGCGCCTGCCGGAAACAGTGGTGCCTCTGCCGCGCCAAGACCAATACGGGTCAGCAGAAGAGAGATGCCTCCGGTGGTAAAGCCTGCAATGGTTTGAAAAACACCCCATCCGATGGTTGAAAGAGTGATGACGGAACGGGCACCGTAACGATCGATCAACCAGCCGCCCGGAATCTGCATCAATGCGTAGCTCCAGAAGAAAGAGCTGAGGATAAGGCCCTGCATTGCCGGTCCGAGCGAAAATTCGGCAGCGATTGTCGGCATGGCGATCGACAATGCGGTGCGGTCGATCATGTTGATGACGACCAGCAGAAAGACGACCACGAAAATGTACCATCGGACATTGGTTGCTACGTGGTCTTGTGTATTGGCGTCGCCATAGGCAACGCGTTCCTGTTCAATCTCCGACATTGATTGCAATCCTCCTGATGCCGCTGCAGATCACGACAGACCTGCATTCCTCCGGCGATTTGTCGGCCTCCATGCGCGGTGTTCCCACACCGCAGCCCGAGGGAAATATAATTGACTTATTATTCCAAAATAATGAAATAATAAGATCAAGTGATCGGGTTTTACGATCACTGATTTGAGCCATTCGAGGTGGGGAAAATAGGATGACGTCTGAGCCATTTGATGGCGGCCTTGCCCTTTTGCGACATATGAAAAGTGCGCATCTCCTGCTGCTGGTTGCGCTGGGGGAGGCCAGCAGTCTTCGTCAGGCCGCCGCATCCGTGAACATGACGCAACCGACTGCAACCAAACTCATTCAGGATCTGGAAGCGACGGTCGGCTTTGCCTTGTTCGAGCGCAGTCGCCGCGGCATGCGGCCGACAGCCTATGGCGATGTGATGATCCGGCATGCCCGGCTGATGCAGATGGAGATTATTCGCACGCGTGCTGAACTGGATTCGCTCTCCAAAGGCACATCCGGCACGATCAAGATTGGTGCCGTCATCAGCGCCATTCCTTTCTTGCTGGCAAAGGCGGTTGCCGCTTTGAAACAACAATATCCCGGCTTGCAGGTTTCAGTCGATGTCAACACAAGTGACGTGCTGGTTCCGGCGTTACTCAATGGCCAGCTCGATGTTCTGCTCGCACGCCCTCTGGTGCTGAGTGATCGCAGCGAATTCGACTATATTGAACTGATCGATGAACCGCTGAAGGTGGTGGCCCGCAAAGGTCATCCGCTGACAATGAAAAAGTCAGTCACGGTGCGGGAACTGGGCGGCTGGCCGTGGACCTTGCTGCCTGCCGGTAGTCCGATGCGAAAGGTTCTGGCACCCGTCTTTGCAGAAATGCGGCTTCCCGGCCCGCAGGATATCGTCGAAACATCTTCTATGATCATGATGGTAACATTGATGCATGAGAGCGATATGTTGGCAGTAATACCGGGGGATGTGTCGGACTTTTTTATCCGTCAGGATTTTCTCGACGAGGTGCGCGTCAAGCTGCCTTCGGTGATGGGGTCCTATGGTATTGTCACCCGCCGCGACAGGCCGATTACACCAGCTGTCGAGGCTTTCCTGGCGCAATTGCGCATTGCGATGGAAAAACAGCGGCCTGATCGATCCATCGGTATCCAGCAAGGATAAAAAAGAAGGGAGCACAAAGCCCCCTTTAATCAATGCGACAGGTCGTGGGGTTCTTTATTCCTTGCTGCCAGTGGAGGCGACCGAAGCTGCATAATAGCGCTGGAAGATGGTCAGTATGACCATCGGGATCAGCGAAATGAACAATGCAGCTGCAAAAATCAGGCTATAATTCACATCATAGGACGTGGAGAACTGCGCGATGGCAACTGCCGCAACCTTGTAATCGGGGTTTGGCGCGATCAGAAGCGGCCAAAGATAAGCCTGCCACTGGAAGATGAACAGAATGAGCGCCGCACTGATGAGTGCCGGGATTGAAAGCGGTAGATATATGCGCCAGAAAATGCCGAACCAGCTCATGCCGTCGACCATGGCGGCTTCCCGCAGCTCTTTGGGAATGCCGAGGAAAAACTGTCGCAACATGAAGACGGCAAGCCCGTTGCCGACACCGGGCAGGATGAGGCCCAGATAGGTATTCTGGAGATTGAAGCTGCGCATGATTTGATAGAGGGGCACCGCAATCGCATCAAAGGGGATGAGGAAACTGACAACCATCACCATAAAGACCGCATTGCGATAGGGAAACTCAATTACGGCAAGCGCAAATGCGGCTACAGAACAGATCATCAAGCCGAAAAACACAGTGACCAGCGTGACGAACATGGAATTGAGGATCGCCTGACGAAAACTTCCGGTCCAAAGCTCTATGATATGGGCGAGCGTGAAATCATTGGGAATGATCGTCCATATGCTCAAGGGGGACAGATAGCGGAAGATGTCGTTTGACGGGCGCACGGCGCTGATTGCCATCCACCAGAGCGGCAGGATGAACAAAAGCGCAATGCCGATTGCTGTTGACGTACGAAGAAGGCCGGGTTTTTGGGCCATTAGTTTGCATCCTCCGGCGAACGCATCATGCGGAACTGGAACAGAACCACCAGCAGAACGACGCTCACAAGAATAACCGTGGCTGCAGCAGCACTGCTCGGGTCGTCCGAGATGAAAGCGCGGGTGTAAATTTCATTCATGATGAGGTTGGTCGAGCCTTGTGGTCCGCCTTGGGTGAGAATCTGCACCGGCGCGAAAACGAGGAAATTGGCGACCGTATTGGCGACCAGAACGAAGGTCAGCGGGCGGCGTAATTGCGGCAGCGTGACATAGCGAAACTGCTGCCATTTATTGGCGCCATCGATACGCACGGCTTCATAAAGCGATTTCGGAATATCCTGCAATCCGGCCAGAATGAACGTCATCCAGTAGCCGACGCCGATCCAGCTCACGATCACGATAATCGAGGCAAGCGCCTGATCGGGGGAGGTGATAAAACGCATGGGTTCGATACCGACGCTGGTCAGAACCGCATTGATCGGCCCGTCGGGACGGAAAGCCACGCCCCACACAACTGCCGATACACTCTGGGGGATGGCAACGGGCAACAAGATGATCGCACGCCAGAAGCCGACATAGGGAATGGCAGCATTGAGCAGCAAAGCGAGCGCAAGCGCGATGGCAATTTGCAACGGATTGACGATGATGGAATAGATCAACGTCGTCATCAGGCTTGAGATGAAGGTCGGTTCGGAAAAAAGGTAGCTGTAGTTTTCCAGACTATAGCTCGTTGCTCGTGGTGCCAGCAACGAGTTGTGTATGGCTGAGGCGGCGGGCCACAGCCGGAGGAAAACAACAGCCACCAAAGCTGGCGCCAGAAAAAGTGCAGCAATCCAGAGTCTGCGATGCAGCGTCATGGCGACATCCATTTGTTCATTGTTGATGGCGTATAAAGCCGCCATTCAGGTGCTTTGAAAAATTATTGAAAATGCAGTCACCCATTATCAGCGAATGCGTCCCAAGGTCGATTTCAACTGATCCTGTGCCTGTTGCAGAGTCTTTTCGACATCTGCACCGTTGCGAATATCGGCAAAGGCCTTGTTGAGAATTGTCTCAAAGGCGACATAGCCAACAGACCGTGGGCGGCTGACGGCTGTGTTTTGCGTTTCATAGGTGATGATATCGATGGCGGAGCCGATCTTGGGCGTCAGTTCGTTCATCTTTTCCGCATAAAGCTTGAAGCCTTCCGCATTCACGGGTGGCAACGGATTCTGCGAAACCGTCAGGTAGGAGCCTTCACCCGTCAGCGTCGCAAATTCGAGAAACTTCTTTGCTTCTTCAAGATTTGCCGCATGCGGATTGATGGCGAGCGACCATGATCCTGTTGGTGTTACAGGCTTGCCGTCCTTGAAATAGGGCATTGGCGCTACGCCGTAATTGAGCTTTTCAGCACTATCGAAGCGGGTAATTGCCCACGGGCCGGTTATCATGAACGGCGTTTCGCCATTAACGAAAAGATCGTAACTCTGGTTGGGCGTCACGCCGCGTGGAGACAGGCCATCGGCGAATTGCGCTCCGTACCATTTGGCGACTTCGATCCATTTTTCGCCAAGAAGATCAGGTGTTAGCATTGCATCACCCGTAAGGCCCGAACCAGCGCCTGCGGATTCAAACAACGGCTGAAGCTGATAATAGCGGTCCACCTGCTGGAACGCCCAGCCCCATTTTGTGCCCGACTTCTGGATCGTGCGTGCTTTATCGAGAAATTCTTCCCAGGTCAGGCGATCCTTTTCGGCAGAGCTTAATTCCTCCACACCGGCTTTCTTGAGCAGGTCGCGATTGAAATAGAGCAATTGCGTCGAGTTCCACATCGGGAAGGCATAGATTTTCCCATCATAGGAAACCTCGCCAATCGCCACCTTGTTGGGAACTGCTGCCTCGATCTTGGAGCGCAGGTCTTCAAGGTCAAGCATATAGCCCTTGGACGCAAAAGCAGGAATGCGTGGCGTGTCGGCCGCATAAATGTCGATGCTATCATCACCTTGTCCAACACGAGACTGAACGGCTGCATTCAAATCCTCGAACGGGATCTGCTGATAGTCGATCTTGATGTCGGGATTGGCCTTCTGGTAGGCGTCGATGACTGGCGCGAAAACCGCGGGCGCTGCTTCACCGATAAAATTGATCGTCGTTTGCGCAATGGCTGAACTGGCCATGAGGGTGGAAAAGACGGTGATAGCGGCCGATATGCCGCGCAGACGCGATACGTGAAGCATGAAAATCTTTACTCCTCGAAGAGCTCAGCACTCAAATGTGCACACGCATGCAGAATAGAAATTATTGCTATATGCTGTCAATCGGATTTCACATTATGCGTAGAATTGCGCAAAACAATCTTGCCAAGCACGTTATAATGGCGGGTTTTCTGCTTTTCACCCGACAGTCTGGCGATGATTTCATCAACAGTCACATCCACCATACGTGGCGCATTTTGATCTACGGATGTCAATTTATAGGATGGCCAATTGGCTGGATCGGAATTATCGAAGCCTACAACGCACACATCGTGAGGAATTTTCAGCCCCTGTTCGCGTTCAATAACTTCAATTGCCGCAAATGCCATGAGGTCATTGGCAGCAAAGATCGCATCCGGTTTGAGGGGGCCTGAAAAGAGTTGCCGCGCTGCATCAAGTCCGCCTGAATGGGTGTAATATCCCGTGGCTTTCGCAAAAAGCGGGGTTTTTCGAGCGACCAGTCTTTCGGTAAAACCACGTTCCCGGTCACGGCTGCTGGAGGTGTCGGGGAGGCCCGCGATAAAGGCTATGTTCTTTTTGCCCATATTGACCAGAAGGTCCGCGACCTGTGCGCTGGACGCGACATTGTCGCAGGTAACGGCTGTGACACCTTCCATTTCCGTATAACGGTTGAGCGCAATGACCGGCTTGTTCGCTTTGGCAAAGCCGCTGATTCGTCTGGAGGCAAGATGGGCATTTGTGACAATGATTCCATCGACTTGATAAGAAAGAAGCTGGGTCAGTGTATTGTCGTTGTCCGTCTCGTCCGCAGGCAGGACCAGAGGTGCCAGGCCCTTTGAATGCAGTCGGTCGATCAGTTCCTGTAGCAAAGCTGCATAAAACGGGTTCTCCATGTTGGACGTGATAACGCCGATGATATTGGAGCGGTTGGTGGTCAGGCTTCTCGCCAATATGTTCGGCTGATAACCGAGGCTTTCGGCGGCTTTGAGAACTTTTTCCCTCGTGGCTTGGGAAACATAGGCGCCGGGGGTAAAGGTGCGTGAGACTGCGGAGCGTGAAACACCTGCAAGTTTCGCAACATCGGTGGATCCGACCTTACCAATTTTTGCATTCATTGATTGTTGTTTCCCTCTGCACTTGACGAACAAGCCTGTTCGACCTTAGTACTGCAACCGTGTGCAGAATGGCAGGCCGTATCAGATTATGCAACAGACACCCGGCCTGTCTGATTTTTAGTTGTTTAAACATCCGAGCCAAAAGCACGAGATTGTTTGGCACTGGATATACTGAAACAGGTCACTTTATCCACTTGTTTCAAATGGATATGCTTCCGGGAGGTCCGATGGGAAACGTTGAGCTTAAAGCCGTCAAGAAGACTTATGGTAATGTCAATGTCATCCAGAGTCTTGATTTATCCATTCAGGATGGTGAGTTTCTTGCGCTGGTCGGCCCTTCGTGATGCGGAAAATCAACGCTTCTGCGCATGATCGCCGGGCTTGAGGAAATTACCGCGGGTGAAATCCTCATTGATGGCAAGGTCGTCAACGGGCTTGATCCCAAGAAGCGTAACATCGCGATGGTGTTCCAGAATTACGCGCTTTACCCGCATATGACGGTGCGTGAGAATATTGCGCTCAACCTGAAACTGTCGAAAGTCCCGAAAGACGAGATTGCCCGCCGTGTTGACGAAGCCGCACGGCTACTGGCGATTGAACCCTTGCTCGACCGGCGCCCTGCGCAATTATCGGGCGGTCAGCGCCAGCGTGTCGCCATGGGGCGGGCAATCGTGCGCAATCCGGCGGTTTTTCTTTTCGATGAGCCGCTTTCCAATCTGGACGCGAAACTGCGTGTCCAGATGCGCTCGGAAATCAAGTCGTTTCACCAGAAAGTCCAGACCACATCGATTTATGTGACGCATGACCAGATTGAGGCCATGACGCTTGCAGACCGGATTGTGGTGATGAATGCAGGTCACATCGAACAGATCGGTTCCCCCATCGATCTCTACGAGCGCCCGGACAACACTTTCGTGGCAAGCTTCATCGGTTCTCCGGCCATGAATTTCCTGGATGCAATTGTCGAGGAGAAGCCGGACGGCCGCCATCAGGCACGTATTTCAGGCGATTTTACCTTGCCGCTGCCTGATCGTTACGCAGTGCAAGCCGGGGATGCTGTCATTGTCGGTATCCGGCCCGAGCACATGCTTTTGCAGGGCGAGGGGGCCGTCATGCCAGCGAAAATCGCCCATTTTGAGCCTACCGGGGCGCAAACGCATGTCCAGATTGAAGCCGCAGGGCAGACAATGACAGCCATCGTCAACGATATGATGCATTTCAAGCATGGGGCCGAGGTTACATTCCATGTCGCGATGGCCAAAATCCACCTTTTCTCGAAGGTGGGCGGCACGCGTATTCCTGAAAAATCGAATAATAATTCCTAACTCTTAGGGAGGTCTTATGTCTATTTCCGAAGCCCAGCGACTGGCCTTGCTCACACCACCCACAGGGCGTGTCCGCGTCGTTCTTGATACGGATACGTTCAACGAAATTGATGACCAGTTCGCAATCGTCCAGATGCTGCTTTCGCAGGAGCGCTTTGATGTCGAGGCGATCTATGCGGCACCTTTTTTCAACAAGCGTGCGACCAGTCCCGGTCATGGGATGGAATTGAGCTATGAGGAAATCCTACGGCTTCTTGCGCGTCTTAACAGGCCGCATGAAGGTTTTGTGCATCGTGGTGTTACGGAGTATGTGGGACCGGAAAAACAAGCGCGATCAGCCGCCGCTGTCGATCATATGATTGAACGCGCGCGTGCCGGTTCACCCGAAAATCCGCTTTATATCATTGCGATCGGCGCGATCAGCAATGTGGCCTCTGCCCTGTTGAAAGCGCCTGACATTATTGATCGTACAGTGGTTGTGTGGCTTGGCGGTCATGCGCTGGAGTGGTCGCATACGGTTGAGTTCAATCTCAAGCAGGATGTTGGTGGCGCACAGGTTCTGCTTGATTGCGGCGTGCCGCTGGTGCTTGTTCCATGCAAGGGCGTGACATCGCATCTGCATAGCACGGTTGCCGAAATCGAGCGCTATGTCGAGCCGCAGGGCGATATCGGCGCGTTTCTGGCCATGCGTTTCAAGGAATATTCCGACAATCACATCGGCTGGTCCAAAGAAATCTGGGATATGGCACCGGTTGCCTGGCTGCTCAATCCGGATTGGTGTCCGAGCGTGCTGACCGCTTCCCCGGTTCTGACTGACCAGATGACATGGAGCGTTGATCGTTCACGTCATGTCATTCGCTATGTGACCTATGTGGATCGCGATCCGATCTTGCAGGATTTCATCAAAAAGCTTGAAGCCTTCGCCGCCAAATAATGTCTTGATCAGGAATGAAAAATGCCCGGATGATCTATCCGGGCATTTTTTTACAGATAAGGCGTAAGCCAACCCAGTCCCTCGACCGTGCCGTTCGCCGGTCGATATTCGCAGCCGATGAAACCGCTATACCCAAGGCTGTCGAGCAGCGCGAAAATACGTATATCGTCCAGCTCCCCGCTTCCCGGTTCGTGGCGTTCTGGCACGGAAGCAGTCTGGATATGACCGATCAGCGGGAACAAGGCTTCCAGCGATCGCGTGACGTCACCGTGCAATATCTGGCGATGGTAGATGTCATATTGCAGCTTGACATTGCTGCATCCGCTTTTTTCGATCAACTCTACTGCCTGATTGAAATCATTGAGAAAATAGCCGGGCATGTCGCGCTTGTTGATCGGCTCCAGCAACACATCGATGCCATGGGCTTTTGCAGCGTCAGCCGCTTCGCAAAGGGCCGCAAGATAACGATCACGGGCATTGGGATCGTTGCTGTCGGCAAGTCCAGCCATCATGTGAATGCGTGGGACGTTCAGGACTTGCGCATAATGAAGGGCGATGGAAAGGTTGCGGCTGAATTCTTCCGCGCGATCTGGAAAAGCGGCAATGCCACGTTCTCCGGCTTCCCAATTGCCGGGTGGCATGTTGAACAGCACGATTGCAACGCCTGCCGCGGTTGCTTTTTCGAGCACCGTTTCGGCATCATGATCGTAAGGAAACAGAAATTCCACGGCCTTGAAGCCTGCTTTCGCTGCCGCGTCAAAGCGCTCCAGAAAAGGCAGTTCGTTGAACATCATCGTCAGATTGGCTGCAAAGCGGGGCATGG
Source organism: Hyphomicrobiales bacterium (assembly GCA_015654965.1). GTDB lineage: Bacteria > Pseudomonadota > Alphaproteobacteria > Rhizobiales > Rhizobiaceae > Brucella. The sequence goes on along the minus strand of JAATGD010000397.1, from coordinate 2,560 downwards.
TCAGGCTGCCTTTTGTGGGAGGGTGAGGCCGGTTATTTGCGCGATCATGCGGGCCACGGATGCATCGTCGTCCTTGCCCATGCCAGCGGCGGCGGTAGCGAGAAAGAGTTGCAGGGCGGTTCCGGCAACCGGCAGCGGGAATTTTTCCTTATGGCCGATATTGGCGACAATGCCGAGATCCTTGGTGAAGATGTCGATGGCGCTGCGTGGGGCATAATCGCCTTCGAGAATATGCGGAACACGGTTTTCAAACATCCAGCTATTGCCAGCCGAAGCCGTGATGACTTCATAGACCTTATTGAGATCAAGGCCGAGCTTGCTGGCAAAAGTCATTGCCTCGCAGGCGGCGGCGATATGAACGCCCGCCAGCAATTGGTTGACGATCTTGTAGGCGGCTCCCAATCCGGCCTGATCACCGAGATTATAAACCTTTCCGGCAATGGTCGAGAGTGTCGGCTCCGAGGCCGTGAATGCTTCAGCCGTGCCGGATGCCATGACAGTAATCTCGCCAGATTCTGCCTTGATGGCGCCGCCGCTCACCGGCGCATCGAGATAAAGCAAGCCGGCTTTTTGCGTTTCCGCTGCCAGATTGCGGGCATCGTCCGGGGACATTGTAGCGCAGGAAATTACCACGCCGCCTTTTTGCATGGCGCTTGCACAACCATTGTCGGGGGCGAACAAGACTGCCTGGGTCTGGGCGGCGTTGACGACCATCAGGATGATTGCATTTGCACCTTTTGCTGCTTCCGTAGCACTTGCAGCAATCTTGCCGCCCGCTTTCCTGAATGCATCAAGGGAGGCCGTGTTGAGATCATATCCCGTCACATCCATACCCTTGCGCAAAAGCGACTTCGCTGCCCCCATGCCCATGGATCCAAGTCCAATGACTGCAACCTTGTAATCGCTCATTCTCATCTCCAATGACAGCGCTAACATTAATTGTTTAATATGCTTGATTTTCAGAAGCAAGGAGATATGTTTGCGCTGTCATTTATCTTGGAAGTGAGGGCGCGTATGCAGTCGAGAGGCCGGGCTATCACCTTGCATGATGTTGCAGAGGCGGCAGGTGTCAGCGAGATTACCGTCTCGCGCGTGCTGCGTTCCAAGGGAGCGATCAGTGAAAAGACCCGCCATCGCGTCATGGAGGCGGTTCGCGACACGGGCTATGTCCATAACAAGCTTGCCGGTTCCTTGGCTTCGTCCCGGTCAAATCTGGTTGGCGTCGTGCTGCCGTCGCTTTCCAATAATGTCTTTCCAGAGGTGATGGAAGGTATCAACAAGGCCCTGTCCAGATCAGGATTCCAGCCGGTTGTTGGTGTCACCAATTACGATATGGATGCCGAGGAAGATATCGTCCGCTCGATGCTGGCATGGAAACCGGCAGCGATGATCATTTCAGGGCTTGATCATACCCGCACGACCACCAGGCTTCTCGACAATTCCTCCATCCGGGTCATTGAAATCATGGATGCCGGAGGGCGGCCAATCGATGTCGCCATCGGCTTGTCGCATCGCGACGCAGGCATCGCTACAGCCGAGCATTTGCTGCGGCGCGGATACAGGTGTTTTGGATATGTCGGTCACGATCTTTCCAGCGATTTGCGCGCAGCGCAACGCCACGAGAGCTTTATGCAGTTTTTGGCCAGTCAGGGTATCGATGCGCCGATCGAGCATTATATCGATGGGCCGAGTTCCATCCATGGGGGACGCCTTGGCTTGGAAAGCCTGCTGAAAAAGCGCAAGAAACCCGATGTCGTCGTCTTCTCGAATGATGACATGGCCGTTGGCGGCATGTTTCATTGTTTTTCAGCGGGGCTGAAGGCCAAGACCGATATCGGGCTTTTCGGCTTCAATGGTCTGGATATGGGACAGGTGCTGCCGCAACCTTTATCGACGATCAAATCCAACCGACACAGCATTGGCCAGATCGCGGTTGAGACTTTCATGCAGCAACCTGATCGTCCCGACACCAGCACAATCATCGACACAGGATTTACAATCATTCAGGGCGAGACGGCTTGAGGTCAGCCCTGAGGAATACAGACAAGACGCTTGCATCTTTGTAGTGAAGAGTGAGCGCTCGCATGGAGGAGACACGCATGTATATTGGCGCAATAGCCGATGATCTGACCGGGGCTACAGATCTCGCCCTGATGTTGTCGCGCGGGGGAATGCGCGTGCTTCAGGTGGTAGGGGTCCCTGCGGATGATATCGACTTTGGTTCTGCGGATGCGGTTGTCGTATCGCTCAAATCCCGGACGATTGCGGCAAACGAGGCTGTTTCGCAATCGCTGGCTGCGGCTGATGTGCTGCTGAAGGCTGGGGCAGAGCAGATATTCTTCAAATATTGCTCGACATTTGATTCTACCGACGAAGGCAATATCGGTCCTGTCACACAAGCGCTGATGAAACGCATGGGTGTCACGCGCACCATTGCCTGTCCGGCTTTTCCCATCAACAAGCGCACGGTCTATAAGGGCTATCTTTTCGTTGGCGATCAATTGCTGTCGGAAAGCCCGATGAAAGATCATCCCTTGACGCCGATGCGCGATGCCAATCT